>NZ_JBLFFK010000022.1:0-98576 GCF_051400715.1 Neorhizobium descurainiae | reverse complement strand
TCCTTTATGCCGCATCCATCATGACCCTCGTCAGACGGATCGCACGCCGCTCATGAATTCTCGGACGGACTCTGAGGCCTGGTTAGTCGCTTGCTGGAACGCATCATCGCGGGCAAAGTGAAAGCCAGGTTGGCCGCCGTCCGACACGAGATCCCCTCTTGCGTCACTGCCGCAACACGCTCTCGCAGATGGTGCGAAAAGGGTCTCGTTATCGAGCTTAGCATCTTTGCCGGCCAGAATGATGAGCCTGATTTGTACCAAAAAGGGAATTGCGTCTAGATCGTCCTGATCTAGCGGAATGGACGGCCACGTGTCGTGTGATCATCCACGAACGATCGCCAGCGGTACGGCGCCAACCGCTGAGGCTGGTCAGTCGGACAGATTGGCGAACTAACTGGCTTCCTGATCGTGCAGTTGTGGGCCAACTGCGCGTATCAACTCAGCAACAAGCATCACCGCGGTATCCATGTCAGTGCGACTGTGCCGGACGAGATGAAGCGAAACCGGCTCAAGGGCGATCGGCACCGGGCGGGAAGTCAGCCGAGCGGCGGCGCTGCCCACCATTACACCTGTCGGAAACGCGGCCAGCAGATCCGTCTCACACAACAGCTCCAGCGCGTGCAAAAAGGTGGGCGCAACAGTGGCAACGCGTCGCTGGCGCCCGATCCGAGTTAGCGCCGCGTCGATCGACCCCTGCCGGTCGCCGTGCCCAGAAACGACGACGTGGGGAAAGGCTAGCCAGCAGTCGAGGTCGAACCTTTCGGCCGCTGCTGCCGGATGGTCGCGTCGCATCATTACGGTATAGGGATATATGCCAAGCGGCTCGGTCCGTAGCAATCCGCGGGAGGCGGGCGCGACGGTAACAACGAGGTCCACCTCACCGCGTTCAAGTCGCTCGACTTCATCACCGACATGCCAAGGGTGAAAGATCAAGTCGATTCCCGGCGCCCGCTTCGCCAGCTCCACCGTCAACGCGGCGCCGAGCGCGGCGGCGAGAACGTCGAACGCGACGAGTCGGACCGCGCCGCGAAGGTCGGTCAAATTCGGCGGTCCGGCCGCAACGATGGCAGCCAGTTGGGCGAGAGCAGTCCGCAGAGGCTCGCGCATTGCCTCAGCACGCGGTGTTCGGCGAAGCCCGTTTGGCGGCGCGCGTGCCAGCAGCGGATCACCGAATAGCACTCGCGCCCGCGCAAGCGCGTTCGAGACGGCTGGCTGGGACAGGCCGAGCCGACCGGCAGCCCGACCTACATGCGCTTCGTCCAGCAGGGCATCCACAATCACGAGCAGGTTAAGATTGATATTACGGAGCTTCATCGCCTGAATACCATAGCATAACAAACATCATTTTGCCAAATGTCGGCCCAGCCGTCATTTTCGATGCGTTGAAGGAGAACGTCGAACATGACCACCCTGCTGCTGCTCGCCCATTCCGATTTTACCGCCTCACGTGCCAACCGCGCCCTGCTTGCCGGGCTGCACGACCAGTCCGGACTCGAAGTAGCCGAGCTTTACGCGCTTTATCCCAGTGGCCAAATCGACTTTGCGGTCGAGCGCGAACGATTGCTGCGCGCCGACAGACTGGTGCTTCAGTTCCCATTATGCTGGTATTCGACACCACCGCTGCTCAAACATTGGCAGGATGCGGTATTGACGCCGATCTTCTATGGGGAGCCGGATACCGCCGCATTGACATCGGGTCTGCCCGTGCTCGCGGCGACCACGACAGGGGGTCCATCAGCGAGCTACCGGCCGGGCGGCCCGGCCGGGACGATCGACGAGCTGTTTGCGCCACTCAGGGCCACCGCGCGCAAATGCGGCTGGCTGTGGCAACCGCCGTTCGCGCTCCATGACGTGCGTACCCTCGATGACGCCGCGCTGACGCGCGCGGGCGAGGACTACAAATCGGCAGTCCTTTCGATGCCCATGTTAGAACGGCGTTTGGAGGCTGTTACATGATTCGTGTTGACCGACTCGAAGCGCAGACCTTCCAACTGACGAGCGGACGCTATTTTGGAGGTGGAGAATATCGCGTAGCTTGAGCCGACGGAGATTGCGTTAAAGCATACGGTTCCTTTCTCCAGCAAGCGCTCCGGTATTATCGGCAAGACCGAGAAAAGATAATTGGCAGGGAGCTGTTGCCGTTCAATGATCGGATGGCGCATCGCTCAACACCACCGAAAGCCATTCTAGATGTGAACCGCGCATTTTATAGAGCGGACTGAGCGCGAAGCGTTCAGCCCAGTCGAATGAGCAGGTGGTGAACACCATTGTGCTCATGATTGCCGGTTACCAATACGGTTTGGTCAACCAGTGGGTGGAAGGGATAGGTGGCCCTTGCTTCGAAAGCCAGAAACCCGGCATCATGAACCCGGCTCGGAGGGTGGTGGACGGACATAGGCCACGTTGGCACCTTGCTGCAGACCTGCAAAATGAACAGCGTCGATCCGCTCCACTGGCTATCTCAGACCTTGACCCGCATTGTTCAAGGCTGGCCGGCAGCCGATATCGAGGCGCTTATGCCCTGGAACTTCAAGCCTGACGCCATCGGCTGACCGCTTACACATTGCTGCAGGTCCTGTGATAAATAAATCGATCGTGAGGTGACGCTGCGAACCGAAAATGAATCAACATCCACCTCGAAAAAGTGGGATGATGGCGCAAGCACTGAGCGATGATCTTCGAATTGGCGAGACGGCATCGCGCTCGAAGTACACTGTTTCGCCAAGGTGATTGCGGGGCCGTAATCGCTACGCATGCTTTAAAACAAGCGGCAGGAATACAAGATCAAGGATTTCAATGATTGCTTGGTCGGAGATGGGCGCCATTGTCATGAATATCTCATGCCTTGCCAAGTCCGTTGGTACGGACACCACTCGTGGGGACAACTTGGTGGGATCGACCTCTCCGCGATCAACGCCACGCTGCAGAATTTCCTGGACGATGCGCGATTCGCCCGAATCGTTGACGATTAAGCATCTCAGGTTTGAGAAGTTCGACTGATTCAGCGTCAGGTCATTCCTCATATCGACCATGAACTTTACCGGAGCTGGGGTCGCGCGCTCGGACCACTTGCGGAGAAGGAGAGCCAGTTCCTCCCGCACGCTTCCCAAATCGGGGATGGTGACCGGATTTTCGGCAAGGTAACGTCCGAGCGCGGCGGCTACCAGTTCAGCGCGACTAGGCCATCTTCGGGCAAGGACCGGGCGGCTCGTGCCCGCGCGTTGCGCAACTCCCTCCAACGTGAAGTTCGCATAACCTTGTTGCTCGAGTTCGAGCCAAGCAGCTTCCAGCAATGCATTCTCGAGCGCTGCGCCACGCCGCCGCTCTGCTTTAGTTTTCTGCATTTCGCTAATCGAGACGTCCGAATCCTGACGGTTTGTAGGTACAAGGTGTACCCTATTCGGGCTCCACCAACAATCACTGGATATCCCAGAACCGGCCGGCCGACCCGTCCATAAAATGCGGCGCGAATCTTGTGCGGGTGTGCGTGGTGCGCGGACAGGTTGGAAGTAGCCGGCCTGAAGGAAAATGCCGACAACGCCAAAACGCGCCGCAATAGGCGCTGCCTGCGTATTTGACCGTTTACACGGTCATTACTCATGTCACCGCCACAAACGAACTCGCGGCCGGTGCGTCTGCGGTCGCCAGCATGATTCCAAGGGCCGTTGGCGTGCCTGTTCCAGTTCCGCGACTTCCAATCGGGCTTGGAAGTCTCACCATAGAAGCGGAGGACTTCCAGTCCGACGAGGGGGCAGGAAGCGACGATGGTATGGGCGCGTGGTGCCAACGCGCTCCTCAGTTCGCCCACCGTCTCAAAGGTTGGAGATGCGTATGCTCTCGGGTCGGATTTCGGGGATGATTTCAGCCATTGTTGGTGACTGGAGAAACACCGTTCGGCAAGATCGGAAATGTACCGTCCATGGATCGGATTGGTTCGCCACTAGGCGGCAAGTCTAAACATGCTGCATGCCGAAGTGTCCGGACGCGATTCCGGCTTGGTGGGAATGATTCTGGTCGATCGGTTTAGCCCCGAATGTACGGAGGCGCTCGGGCTGAGCGCGACACTGGAGCCTTATCTGATTGAGAATTTTGGTGCCATCAAGGCCATCGCGGCGACAGACGGATAGGCCGTCGACCTCAGACAATAAGATGCACAGTGAATCTTATTGAAAGGCAAACCACTTCGCCGTAAGATACAGACAGCATCTTAATTGTCCGGAGCTTTATAATGGATGATGATGGAAGCCAGTCGGGCCGCAGGTTCAGCGTTTTGATTTCCGGTGCGAGTATCGCCGGTCCCACACTTGCATATTGGCTTTCGAGATATGGCTTCAACGTCACGGTGGTGGAGCGCTCTGAAGCCGTTCGAGGGGGTGGCTACGCGATCGACGTGCGTGGAACGGCGGTTGACGTCGTGGACCAGATGGGGATCTACCCCCAGCTCCAGGCGGCGCACATCGGCTCGCGAGAGATAACCTTTCTCAATCCAGACGGCGATGTAGCGGGCCGCATCCGACCCGAGGAATTGACGGGCAGCGAGGAAGGCAGAGACATCGAACTACCACGCGGCAACCTCACCGAACTGCTCTTCGCTCTCACGCAGCGAGAGTCGATTCAATATTTGTTCAATGACTCAATCGAGTCGATCAAAGACGATGGCAACGGCGTGGACGTGACCTTCAAGAATAGCGAGCCGCATCGCTTCGACGTGGTCATCGGCGCGGATGGTCTTCATTCGAACACGCGACGGCTGATTTTTGGTCCGGAAGAGCCGTTCAGTCGATATCTCGGATATTGCTTCAATGGCTTCACGATGCCGAACTTTCTTGGCCTGTCGCATGAATCAATCGCATTCGCCACGCCAGGCAGGTTCGCTGTCCTTTCGGCGTCCGGAGATACCGACACTCTGCACGCTTTCCTGACATTTGCTTCCGAGGCCCCGCCCATCACGGCAAGCCAAGATGAAAAGAGTCAGCGCCGCTTGACGGCGGAAATGTTCGCCGGCGTCGGTTGGGAAGTGCCTCGTCTTGTCGACGCCCTGCAAAAGGCGGATGACTTCTACTACGATGTCGTCAGCCAAATTCATCTTGAGCAATGGTCCAAGGGCCGCGTCGGGCTTGTGGGCGACTCCGCTTTTGCGCCTTCATTTCTTTCCGGCCAGGGTTCTAGCATCGCACTTGTCGGGGCGTACATCCTCGCTGGGGAACTGGCGATCAATCAGGACCCGACCCGTGCCTTTGCAAGCTATGAAAAGCTCATGCGGCCCTTCGCTGAGGCTAATCAAGCATTGGCTGGTAGCGGCGCGTCTTTCCTGCTCCCCCGTACTGAGGATGAGCTAAACGCACGCAATCGAGCTCTCGCTGGCCGTCAGGCGCAGGGCAGCGGAACGATGCCCGGTGATGATTCCCGGACCGTGCATAGCTCGCTTCGCCTGCCGGATTATAGCGCTGCGCTAGTGCCTGAGATCGACGGCAGCGACTGAGGCTGACACTTCAGGAGCATCCTCTGGAAGAAAGGGCCGAGGCGCCTTTTCTTCCGCTGGCGCGGGAGAAAGGGCGATAGCGGCGCAAGTTGAAAGCATTCGCCTGGTGCCGGATATATCGCTCGACCTTCGCTAGTTGCGATACCCTATCTTGGTTTCAACAACCGGCAGCAGCCGGCGGGCGGCCGATATTATGAATGTATCTCAATTGGAGGCAAGCCGACAGATGCTGCAGGTACTACGACTCATCCTCTTCGCGCGAAATTCCTCAAGCTCCTGAAAGCGGTCGATGTCGTCGAAAATCGACTTCAATAGAGCGAGCGCCGGATATAAGATGCTGCCAGCTGTCGCCTCTTCACGATATCCCTCGGTCTGTCGAGGATGAACCGCCAGCTCCCCATAGTCACGGAGGATACACGTGTAAGCAATGCGCAATGCCGCGGCGTGCATCAGCGTTTCAGGATCCACACGGTCTTGCCCATTTGCGAGGCGGCAATCCCGCTCGTCGTTCGAGTCAGCGCCAGGCACCTCTCCGCTTCGCTCTGTTCCGGCCTGATGCAGATTCCCCCAGGCACAGCCCGCCATGTGGGATGGATAGTCGCTATGTTGTCGCTAATGGTTCCACCGCCGTCAGGACGTAACACAAGGATGTTGGATGCTCTCCGCTTTACGATGAACATCTCCCACGGCTTGCCGTCGGCGACCACGCCGGCTAGAAAGTCTTCGCCTAAGGCCGGTCGAGCCACCAGAGACAGAAGGGCGATGACGAACGCGATGAGGAAGCGGCGAGGGCAGGGATCGGCGACCAGGCGCTCTGTGGACATGACATTCCTTTCGGATCTGAGGGCTCGTCGTCGACGTGCCGATGTTGTGCTCCCGACGGGTCCGCCCGGATGTGGAGTTTTGGAAAAAGGTCCGGAGGATAATGGCCGTGGCTAGGTCGAACGGGCCGTGGCCACTGTAACCGACCGTCACTCATCAATGCTGTATTCCTTTCGAAATTGGAAATCTTTGGACCCTCGCGCGTCCAGGGCTGGTTGGGTTTCAAGGGATCAACTTCCCCAAGGGCGTGCATCGGAGGATCGCCTCGAGCGTTTCGGGGTCGGCGGCAAACGCGGAATACGGCATCAGCGCGGACACTGCGGCTCAGACCAAGCCGGCAATCCGCTTCTTCTATGCATGGCGAACATCCTGGCTCATAGATTTCTCCTGTCTCAGGTCGAGGCGCCGCATTTGCGGCTCGTCGGCGACCGTGAAGCCGAAGAATTGCGAGGGCATTACGCATCCGAAGATCAACCCAGCGCTCTTCTTTGAAATGACGTTGCCCGAACGGCGAGTAGGACGTCGACAAAATGGCGTCTGAACGAGCCGCTCTTTCAACGAGAATGAACGCCGACGTGCCGCCGGCGCGAAGCCGGCGGCACGTCGATTTTCACATTGCCCGTCTCAAGTGATCAGGGCGCCACGACCGGCTTCGGCTTTTTGTCGACCCATTGCGGCGGGGCACCGTATTTTGAGGCAACGACGCCCATTAGTCCCGGAGCACGGCCGAACGTTTCGCAGGCCGCATATTTCGGTTTTCCGCCAAGCCACGACTTGACGCGCTGCCGCGAAGGTATCGAGAGGTTCAATCCCTTCGGCTCTTTGCCCGTGATCAGTATCCGCGAGAAGTCACTTGCGAACTTCGTCGCCAGACCGTAGGCATCTCCGACCTGCGACACGCGGGGATTGTCCTGGATCGAGTTCGCGCCCCGCGCCCAGATCATTGCTGCGCTCTGGATTCCGCCGCTGTCGACCGCTTCAGCCTCGACCGCAAGCCCGCCCAATCCGAACGGCAGACGCGGAATGCTGACAGGCAGCGCGAAACCGGAGCCGACGCTGACCGCAGTCGCAACACCGGCCATCGCCTTGTTGGTCGGGACGATATCGGCGACGGTCGAATGAATGGTCAAGTCCGCCTGCTGATCGGCTGCAACCATCTGGTACTTGTCGCTGAGCGCGACGCAGAGCGCCCGATCGAGTGCGTTCGTCACCAGAAAACGGTCTGCGTCGGACTTGATCTTGGATGCAGCACTGAAGGAGAAGGTCGTCGGCAGGATCTTTACGGTTTTCACCTGCGCGAGATGGCGGCCGTCGACATAGATCTGCTTTTTTGCCAGCGTCCCTTTGGGAGGGCTGAGCTTGCTGTAGGAGCCGAGTGTACCGGCCTGTTTGATCGGCACGGACGTGCATCCAGCAGCCGCAGCGGCCAGAAGCAGCATGATCGACGACAGGAAAAAGTGTCCGATCGAAAAGGGGAATGACAGGCGAAATTTGCTGGAATTGCTGCGCACGCTCACTGGCCTCCGTCGTTGACTGTGCGAAGGACAGTGGTCAGCAACAATTGCCGCAGCATTACAAAAATCGACAGGGCTGGCCTTGCCGCACCGGGCGCAGGAAGAGGCGTCGGGGCAGCAACGAACGGCTAAGCCAAGACAGGCGAGGGACCCGGCCGTCAGATCCGGATCGTTACTTCGGTTCCCGTCGGACCGCTCTTTAGGCTGACACCGCCGTCGTGATTTTCGACGATCTGCTTGACGAGGCTCAGACCCAAGCCGGCGCCCTTGCTGCTGGGAGCAACCCGGTAGAAGGGTTGGAACACCAGTTCCTGCTGATCGGCGGGAATGCCGCTTCCCTCGTCGGTCACGCCGATCCGGCCGTCGGCGGACACCGAGATGGTGATTGCGCCGGTGTTGCCGCCATATTCGATCGCATTGCGGACCAGATTGCTGATTGCGCGTTCCAGGGCGGAGGGGCTGCCCTGGCGCACGAGACGTTCGACGTCGCTTTGCAGGGAAATCTGATAGCCGGCCCCGATCGCCAGCGGGGCGAGGTCGGCCACCACCGTCTGGGCGATTTCGACGAGATCGACCGTCTCATGGAGGTCGGTCGCCTGGTCGTTTCGTTCGAAAGCAAGAAGCTGTTCGGCCGTGTCGGCCAGGCGCGCGACGTCTTTAAGCATCCGCCCGCGTTCCACGCCTTCCGGCATTCCGTCGATGCGGGTCTGCATGATGGCGATCGGCGTCCTGAGCTCATGGGCAGCATCGATTAGGAAGCGCTGGCGTTTTCGAAATTCGCTCTCAAGTCGCTCGAGCGCACCGTTGAATGCGATGACGAGGGGAGCAACTTCCCGCGCAACCCCCTCGACGGGCAAGCGCGTATCCGGTCGGTGCGGCTCGATCTCCGAGGCTTTCTGCGCGACGTCGCTTACCTTTGCAAGGGCGCGTCTGACGATCTGCGGAACGGCAAGAAAAATCGCAGGCAGCGTGATCGCGATCAACGACACGTAAATCGGATAGGCTCGCAGAAACAACGCCAGGACCGGCCAGCCTTTGCTGCTTGCGCCGCCGGAGAGTATCCTGACCTCACCGATCGCCGTTTCTGCGCTGTCGATCGTCGCGATCTCTCTGGTGACGGCCGATCCTCGGATGTCGGCATCATCGAACAAATGCACCAGCCCCGCCAATTGGGCGTAGGCCGGCGGGATGGTTCCATAGGAGACATGAGCGCCTTCTGTGGTGGCCGCGACGAACCAGAGCGTGGCATTCTGCTGCTTGAGGGCCTGAAGCCCTGGCGTTTCCCGCAGCAGGAAACGTCCCTGATCGTCGCGTGCCGCAGCTTCGCTGATGACCGCCCCGACCGTTTCCTCCATCGCCATGTTCGGCGACATGATCGTGGTCGCCCATACGCAAAGCCCGATGATCACCGCGGCAACCACGGCGACGATCACCAGGCTGAGCTGCCAGCTCAGCCGCCACCACAGAGAGGGGTTCGATGTTTTCGCCACGCCTGTTATTCGTCCTTCAGCAGATATCCGACCCCGCGGATGTTATGGATGGCGATGCCGGCGCCGGCATCAAGCAATCGCTTGCGCAGCCTCGAGATATGCGCGTCGAGCGCGTTGGACTGGATCTCTTCCTCGTAGTTGTAGACGGCGGCCTCCAGTGTCGAGCGCAGGACCGTCTTGTCTTTGCGCTTGGCGAGCGCGACGAGAACTAGAAGTTCACGCCTTGGAAGATCGAACGGAGCGGCATCGATCGCGACGCTCAAGTTGAGCGGATCAATGCTCATACGCCCGACGGTCACGACAGGTTCGGCAAGGTTCGTCGGGCGGCGGAGCACCGCCCTGACGCGCGCCATCAGTTCCTCGACAAGAAACGGTTTGCCGAGATAGTCGTCGGCGCCGATGTCCAGACCCTTGACGCGCTCCAACGGCTCGTTTCTGGCCGTCATCACGATGATCGGCGTATCTCGCCCCGAGCCCCGCAACTTCGGAATGAGCGTCAGTCCTTCGCCATCGGGCAGACGACGGTCGAGGAGGATGGCGTCGTAGTCATTCTGTAGCGTCAATTCGAAGGCATCGGCAAGGCTCGCCGTTTGGTCGGTGACGATGCCATGCTTGCTCAGCGCGACCGCGAGCGCCGCGGCCAGTTCCCTCTCGTCCTCGATCAAAAGAAGTCTCATCGTTCCGTCGCTTTCTCTCGCTGCCTTCTCAACCGCCAGGATTGCGGCAGCATTACAAGAGACGAAGGACTTATGCGCGCATTATCGCTCCAGGGCGCACCGGCGTCGTCATTCCATGTCGGGCATCGTAGGGATAGTTCGGATGGTCCTTGAGATGATCGTCGGGAATGTCGAGGAGTCTGGCAACCGCCGCGGCCTCGAAACACCAGTAGCCGAAATACTCGTCGTATTTCGAAAGATGGTTCTCGTGCCAATGAGCGTCGCTCTTGGCCGTGTACCATCGCTGCACGAAAGCGCCGAGTTGCAAGGCCCGGTCCTCGCCCTCCACAATAAAGCACCGATATAGGCTCGAATAGGGATCGGGCCAAAGCAGCCGCCGGGACGGATCGTGAGGCCGCCTTCCGAGATATCCCGCGAGCGCGTCAACCAGCGCGTCGCAGAACAGTCCCTGCAGCGGCGCATGCGCGAGAAATTCCAGCACAAGGGTGCATTTGTGGCGAGGGACTTCGAAGAGAATGCACCAGGCAAGGATGCGGCATAGTTCGTCGATCGTAGCGCCTTGAAGCCTGCGATCGCCGGGTCGCCCGCCGAAAAGTCTGTTCAGCCGAAGGATCATCGACAAGGCGTCGAGTGCGCTGTGGACCAAATCTAGCACCTCGGCATGTGCGCGATGCGCCGAAAAGCCGGCGACGGCGTTTTGACAGGACGTGCGGAACAGATCCCACGCAAACCCCAACCGCTTGTGAGGGTCGAGCCGGGGGTCGTCGGCGCTGAAAGCAAGCTCCTCGGCGAGTTCCGCGTTTACCGCAAGGTAGGTGGTAAAGTATCCTTGGCTCTTGATTTGATGTTTCACGTCTTTTTTCGCTGCGGGTCTCACCTCGCCGGTCCCTCCGGATCGATCAGGACAGTGCGGGCCTCGTCTTCGGAAGAAGACCGCCCTGTCTTTCTCGGACTGGCGACGTCGAAGAGCCGCTTTACGAACGCAGCCGTGTCGAATCGGCTTGCGGCTTTCGTGTCGTCGGCCCGTGCGGCGCTCTGGAAAACAAAGGCGTCGATATTGACCACCGGAAGCGCGGTGATTTGGCGTATCGTCTGGATACCGGTCGTGTGGGCCGCTGTCACGTCGAAGCGTCCGATCCCCGCCGCATCCTGAAGTTCGGACACCGTGACGGCCGTCGTGACGGCCATGCCGTGAGACGTCAGCAGTTCGCCGATGCGGGCGGCGATATCCGGCTGTTTGGCATAAAGGAGGACGGCGATCGGTCCTGGTTCGCGAGACGATTGCACTGAAAGATCCGATGGAAGACGCTGCCGGTCGGCAGAGCTGGTTGCGATGTAAAGCCAACATCGCGGCGATCGGCTTGCCGCGATGTCTTTTGGTGGCGCCTTAGAACCGGTAGCCGACGCCGAGCATGGCGAAGGGCTGGACGTCCTCCTTGACGATCGGACTGTCTTTGACATCCCCCAGCAGGAAGCCCGCGCCCGCGGCCCCAGTGACCATCCAGTGCTCGGTCCACAGATACGTGATCGTTCCCTTGATATCGACGCGCTTGAAACTGGCCTCGGCTTCGTACTCGGCGAGACCGGAGCGCGCCGACTGGGCGGCGTTGATCCCGAAATAGGATTCCATGTGCTTGTCGTCGGCCCAGGTGCCCGAGAGATCGGCCGAGAAGATGAATCGTTCGTACTGATAGGAGGCTTTCGTTCCGATGGTGCCTGTCAGCCCCTCGCTGCCGCCGATCGTTTTGTCGAGCGCAGCATAGAACTCGAAAGGCCCCGTCTCGAAGCTCACCAGGCCTCCGACCACACCGCCCGGATCGATATCGCCCAGACCGCGAAGGTAATCGGAATCGTCCTCCTTTCGGCCCATGTCGACGCCGCCGGTGATGGCGAACCGGAAACCGCTCTGCTTCCAGACGTCGACCTTCAGCCCGTCCGTATCGAGGAAGACGCGGTCGCCGAATTGCGCGGAGATGAGCGGGAAAGGCTGGACCTCATATTCGTCCGACCCTTCGTACTCGGGAAGATAGACTGCGCCGAAGCCGGCCGTCACCTTCCAGTCGTGAAGCTTTCCGCGAATGCCGCCGACGCGTTCCTCCTCCTGGCTCGCGACGGGGATGTCGGCTTCCCCGGTATTGAAGTCGGCGGCGAGCGCGGCGGCCGGAGACAGCATCCAAGCCATCGCAAGCGCCGCGAACGCTATATTGGTCTGCCTTCGGTCACGCATTGAGACGAAAGGGACACGCGCGAAGGCTTCGGACCTCGCTGTTTCATGGCGAAGTCGTTTATCTGTGGTCACTTGGATATCTCCTGTTTTGACTGCGCAGAAACCGCAAGCAGGCGGTTTGCGCGAGAAGAGTGGGGGAGGAGAATTGCCGCTGCATTACAACGCGAAACTCCAAACGCTGGAGGCGGTACCGACAGCCGCAGCGCGGCGGTGGACTGACTGCGGGCGAGGCCGGCGAGCCAAGCAAGCGGTCTCGTCTGCTTGCTGCTATTGAAGCATTCGCCCGGAAATGATGATCAGCATGACGATCGGACCACCGAGCAGCGCTGCGAACATCAGCGCCGAAAGCAACACCCGCCCGAAAAGGCGCGATAGAAATCTCTTCTTGCCGCCCATCGAGCTATCTCGCCTGCGTGGCATCGGAACGCTGCCGTGAAGCCCTGCGTGGGCGGCGCGTGACCCTAAGCCTTACGCTGTCGATCAATGAGAGGACGACAGGAACGACGACGAGCGTCAGGATGGTCGAACTGAGCAGGCCGCCGATCACGGCGTGCGCCATGGGCGCCCGCTGTGCGCCGGCGCCTACAGCCGCCATGGCGAGCGGCAGCATGCCGAAGATCATCGCGAGCGTCGTCATGACGATTGGGCGCAACCGCACCATGCCGGCATTCTCCAGCGCTTCGCAGAGCGGCAGTCCGCGCCGGCGTTCCCGGTTGGCGAAATCGACCAGCAGAATGCCGTTCTTGGTCACGAGCCCCATCAGCATGATGAAGCCGATCATCGAGAACATGTTGATCGTGCTTCCGGCGACCAGCAATCCGGCAAGCACGCCCACGAGCGATAGGGGAAGCGCCGCCATGATGGCGATCGGCTGACTGAAGCTTTCGAATTGCGACGCCAGCACGACATAGATGAAGATGACCGCCATGACCAGCGCCTTCAGCATGCTGGTCGCCGCCTTGCCGATGTCCTCGGCATCTCCGCCGAACTTGATCCGGTATCCGGACGGCAGCTTCTGGCGGGCGACGAGGGCTTCGAGATCCTCCGTCGCATCTCCGACTACCCGGCCGGAAACGTCGGCAGCGATCCTGACCTCGCGCATTTGGTCCAGGCGGCGGATTTCCGATGCGGCCGGAGCGAGATCGATGTCGGCGACCTGATCGAGCCGCACCAGAGCGGGCTGTGCGTCTTCGTGCGAGCTCGACGATTTAAGCGTCAGCTGACGGATGGCGGCGAGGTTCGCGCGCTGATCCTGCGGGAGCCGCACGACGACATCGCGGGTTTCTCCAAGTTCGTCCGACCATGTGGCGACGTCTTCGCCGCCGACAAGCGCCGAAAGCATGTCCGCAAGCATTGCGAGATCGATGCCGAGATCGCTTGCCTGCTCGCGCTTCAGGCGAACGGACAGGATCGATTTCTCCTCCTCGGCGCTCGAGTTGATGTCGACGATGCCGGGAATGCCACGCATCCCGGCGATCAGGTCCGCGGCAACCTTGTCGAGCACGGTTCGGTCGTCGCCGAGCACGCTGATTTGGATCGGGCTTGCACCGCCGGCGAGACCCTCCTGGATGATCGCAATTTCGATCCCGGGAATGACCGAGAGCCGCCTGCGGATGGGATCCGCCAATTCGACAGGCGTGCGCTCGCGCGCCTCATGCGGCACGAGGCTGACCAGCAGGGTGGCCTTATGCCTGCCCGGGCTGCCGCCAGTGTTGACGGTCGAATAGACCAAGGCCACCTCCGGAAACTCCCGCAGAGCCGTCTCCACCTGGCCGAGTTTCGCGGTCGTATAGTCGAGCGAGGAATCGGCCGGCGTCGTGACGGTAATCTGGAATCGGCCTTCGTCCCCGGCGGCGACGAATTCGACGCCGACGAGCGGGACCATGAAAATGCTGCCGACGAAGATGGTGCCAGTCAGCCCCAGGACAATGAGACGATGGCGCAGCGTCCAGCGGATGATCAACCGATAGTGTTCCGAAAGCGTCTTGAAGCCGTGGTCGAAGCGCGCGACAACCCGGCCGACGGGACCGCGTGCCGCATCCGGTGCGGCGTCCGGATCATGCCATACGCTGGACAGCATCGGATCGAGCGTGAAGGCGACAAAAAGCGAAATCAGGACGGCCGCCGAAACCGTCACGCCGAACTCGTAGAAGAAGCGGCCCACCATGCCTTCCATGAAGGCGACCGGCAGGAAGACCGCGACGATCGTTGCAGTGGTCGCCAGGACCGCCAAGCCGATCTCGCGTGTTCCGTCCAAGGCGGCGCGAAAGTGCGACTTGCCCATATGCAGATGCCGCGTGATGTTTTCGCGCACAACGATCGCATCGTCGACCAAGATGCCGATCGACAATGTCAGGGCGAGCAGGCTCAGCATGTTCAGCGTAAAGCCCAGAAGGTCGATGACCGCAAGCGTTCCGATCATCGAGATCGGCAGCGTCAGGGCCGTAATGACGGTGCTGCGCCACGAGTTCAGGAACAGAAACACGATGGCGACGGCCAAGGCGGCGCCTTCGATCAGGGTCGAGCGGACCTCGGCCAGCGACTCTACGATTGGCTTCGATGCGTCCTTGACGATCTTGAGCTCTACGTCCTGGCCCGCGAATTCCGCGCTGAGCTGACCGAGCCGGGCGCGTACGTCGGCAACGACCTGCGCGGTGTTGGCATCCTGGACCTTGACGATATCGGCCGCGAGCGAGGTGACGCCGTTGATGATTGCCCGGCTTTCCGGATCCGCCGGATCCGTTTCAATGGCGGCGACGTCGGCAAGATGGATGGCGGCTCCCCCCCGTCGGGCGACGATCACCTCCAGAAATTCCCTGGGGACCCGTACCCGACCGCGGATTTGCAGTCCGCGCTCGGAGATCCCGTTGATCATGCTGCCGGCAGGTCGGTTCCGGTTGTTGGCCCTGATCGCGTCGACGACCTCATTCACGCCGATGCCGAGGGCGTTTAGCCTTGTTTCGTCAAGGCGGATGACGACCTGCTGTTTTTGTCCGCCGACCAGCGTGACCTGTCCTACGCCGGAGACGGTCGCGAGTGCACGCACGAGATGCCGTTCGGCGAGGCTGGTCAGGTCCGGCACGTCGAGTGAGGTCGAGTTGATCACGACGGAAAGAACAGGCTCGTCCGAGGGGTTGAATCGCGACACGACCGGCGTATCGGCTTCGTCCGGAAGTTCCGCGTTAAGGGCGGCGACCTTGTCGCGGACGTCTTGCGCCGCGATCGCGCTTTCCACTTCGAGCTTGAAGCTTGCGATTACCACCGAGCGGCCCTCGTAGGAGGTCGAGGTGACTTCCTCGATTCCGCCGATCGTGCTGAGGGCTTCCTCGATCGGCTTCGTCACCTCGATCTCCACGGTTTCGGGGGAAGCCCCGGCATAGGCGGTGGTGACCACCACGACCGGAACATCGACATTGGGAAACTGATCGACGCCGAGCCGATTGTAGGAGAAGAGCCCGAGCACCACGAGGACCACCATCATCATGGTGGCGAAGACGGGATGGTCAACGGAAACGCGCGTCAGAAACATCTCAGCCAGCCTCCGTCATCCTGACGGCGAGGCTGGGATGCAGCTCCCGCAAAGGGGCGGTCACGACGACGTCGCCGCGCACAAGCCCTAGGATCTGCGCCGTCTCGTCGTCGTGCCATCTGGAGATGACGGTCACCGGCTGGCGAACGAGGAGGTCGTCGGACAGCTTGAGGACGTAGGCACCGTCCCGGTCCTGCCGGAGCGAGGCGATCGGAACGGCGATCGCATCCTCGGCCTGACGCACGAGGATCGTACCGGTCACGAACATGCCTCCCTTCAGGCGCGGATCCTCGTGCGCCAAGCGGATATAGACGGCGACGGAGCGACTGCCCTCTTGGGCCGTCGGATTGATCCGGGCGACCGTCCCTAAAATTGTCTGCTGCTCGATGCCGTCGATGCGCAGTTCCGCCTCTTGCCCGACGGCAACGCGCGAAACGTCTCGCGTCGAGACCAGGACCTTCGCCTCCATCACGCTAACGTCGACGAGCGTCAGGAGCTCCGCATCCGCCCCGACGCGCGCGCCGCGGCCGACGGACAATTTCGAGACGGTGCCGTCGAAGGGAGCAAGTACATCGGCGTCGCGCAACGCGATGCGGGCGATTTCCACCTGCGCCGAAAGGCTGTCCAGCCGCGCCTTTGCGGCGCCGACCTCGCCTCTTGCCCTTTCGAGCTGCTCCTGGCTTGCGACATTCTTGCCGGCCAGCTGTTCGATCCTGGCAAGCGATTGCATCGCCAGAAGCAGGTCGGACACCGCCCCCTGCCGGTCGGCTTCCTTCTGATTGAGGACCGAATGGAGATCCTCGACCTCGAACCGGACCAGGACGTCGCCGGCCTTGACCGCCTGACCTTCCCGGACGTCGGACTGAACGATGCGGCCGCCGCTTCGGGCGCGCAGGGTCGCCTGGTTGAACGGGCGGATTTCGCCGCTGACGCGAAGACGTTCGGAAAGAGCCATCGGCTCAACCTTGGCGATTTCCATCGGGGAGAGTTCGAGCGGCGGTCTGGCGCTCGCCGCTTCCACGGAGGCAACGACCTTTTTCAGGCGATCGTTCGGATCGCTCGTGCCGCCGGCCGGATCAATCGTGACGATGGCGGCATAAGCGCATGCGAGAAGTGCTGCCGCCATCATCGATCGCCTCGTCCATTTAAGTGTCATTGTCGAATCCTCATTGCGACCGAGCATATCCTGGCGCGCGACTGGCGCCGGCATGTTCATCGCTTGGCCTTAGAACTTGGAGATGGACAATTGCGGCAGCATTACCTTCCGATTTCGACCTGCGCGCTTGTGCGCATGCGGCCGTGCCTTCTTGAACCGGCGGAGGCAATGGCTTTCAGTCTCTCACCGAAGCCCTCTTTGCCGATACCGACCGCCGACCATTTCATTTGGAAGCGCTCCAGCCGCTGCGGCGTTGCACTACCGCAAGGGGCAGGGGGCGACGGTGGAGCCAGCCCATCGAAAGTGCAGTGTCACGTGCCCGTCGCGTTGATACGCCACCCATTCGGACATCTGGGCCGGGTTCGGAGCCCAGGCAGCCATTTGAAGCGGACTGATCCCGGCAACGCAGTCGTCGGTTCACTATTCCGCGAAACGCAAATTTCCGCAGACACCCTTCGACGAGCTACGTCTTTTCGCCACGCCGTATTTCGCGGCCTGTAGCGGCCTTTCTTAGTCGACCTTGAGTGTCTCCTGGCACATTTGCGAAAACTTGTCGCGCGAGTTCTTCAGGCAGCTTTTGATTGTGAGGGGGTTTAGCCCTCCGCATATCTGCTTCATTTCCTGCTGGCAGATGTGGGCTGTCACCCAAAAAGCCTGGCATTCCGGAGACAGCTTAGATTTATTTTCTTCCATGCAGTTTGAGATGGCATCCGGCGTGAGCCGCCAAGGTCGAAGGCAAAGGGACCGCATTTTCGCTCCGCAGATTTCCTTGACCTGAGGACTCGGCGGCGCGGCCACTACTGATTGCGACGACATTAGAAGGATGCCGAGCAGCACGGCGGCATGAGTGCAAAGGTCTCGAACCGAGGTCAATGACATACTCATGCGGAAGCATCTTTGAAGTCCACGGTGGCGCGCAGGACAAGTTCGGCTTGGTATCGCGCGCACGTAGCCCGCACACAACGTGCATAAATCAGCGCTCACCGCCCATGAACGGAGATCGCGGCTCATCGCTTCGATCTCATCTGCGGCGAAAGTGGCATAAGGGAATAACAAGGTCGCAACCACCGAAGCGAGACCCGAGATCAGTTTTATCAAAATATGGCTATGGTCGTCGCTCATCGTTTCCTCTTACTCGAATGGTGAATTGCAAATTAGCTTCGATGTGACGATCATCCTCGTGGATTGCAGTGACATTACAGGACAACAAGATCTGCCCACGGTATCGCTGTCTCTATTGAATGCGAAGCGGCCGATGTTCGATATGAAGCTGTGCCGCTGCTCGAGGCATCGTTCGGCAGCCGTGCCATGACCACTACAATGAGATGCTGCAGCGACATCCAATCTGCTTGAAGCAATTCCCGAACGCTGTAGCTGGACATCCGGTCGTTGCGGCCTCTGCACGGCCAAGCACAGGAAGCGAACTCCGTGAGGTTCTGAGTGGGCTCGGCGGGATTTGTCGGACCTTCTGCTTTACCAGCAAGGGACTGGGCGTGAAGCCTCCCCAGATCAGGATCCATTTCAGTCTGGGCCGACGTGCGTTATCGTTATGACAGCGCGAGCGGCCAAGGCTGTCCTCAGTCTGATTAGTTCCTGTGGAAGCGCCAATGCCCACGGCATCATAGCGAGATTGATAGCCAGCATGGTCGCAGTAGCACCGATATTAATGCACTTCGTTCACTAATGGCCCGTGTCAAACGTCGCTACAGGACAGTTTGTTGAAGTTTTACAACAGCTTGCTTACGACGGAAGCGCGAGGTGACGGCAGTGTCCATCTTCGACTGCGGAACGACGCACGTTGACTGCATCAAACTTCGCGAGAACAACGAGCTTCAACTTCTTGGGTGATTTACCAACATCAAACGTTCGAAGAGGCGCTCGTGTTCAAGAAAAAATATTTAGCGGCCATCGCTATCATCCTCGCTCTTGCAAGCCAGACAGGCGCCGCCGATCACGAGATCATTCGCGGTTATATTGTTAAGCCTGGAGCCACAGTAGAAACGGTATTTGATAAGGGGTTCTGGCTTGAGGGGCCTGCCGTTGGACCAGATGGCCGCGTCTATTTCAGTGACATCACCATGACCTTTAACACGAACATGGGCGCGGGCACTATATGGGCTTATGATCCGAAATCCGGAGCCACTTCGGTCTTCCGCTCACCAAGCGGGATGTCAAACGGCATCAAGTTTGACCGGGCAGGAGGCATGATCGTCGCGCAAGGTGCGGATTTCGGCGGACGTCAGCTCATCCGCACCGACCCAATCACCGGCCTCAGCAAGATAGTAGCAGGCCTCTACGAAGGTCGCCCCTTTAATTCTCCCAATGACCTGGATATTGATGAGCAGGGACGAGTATATTTCACCGATCCAAGATATTTTGGCCGTGAGCCGATTGAGCAACCGGTCATGGGAATCTACCGCATCGAGACGGATGGAGCAGTCAAGCTTCTATCTGCAGAAGCGAGGCGACCGAACGGCATTGTCTTATCGCCCGATGGCAAGACGTTGTACGTGTCCGACAATGATATCGGGATGAGCGACATCCGTGTGAGAGGGAGCGGCGTCCCGGTGCCCAATGGCGTCATGCGGATCTTGTCGTTCAAGATCGACAAGGAAGGGAATGTCGGAAAAGCTCATGTCTTCGTCGATTTCGGTGAGGAGCAGGGTGCGGATGGATTGACCGTCGATCGAGAAGGAAATTTGTACGCCGCAGTCCAGAGCGCGACGCGGTTTGGCGTTCGCGTCTATGATCCTAAGGGAAGGGAGATCGCTTCGATTCGTACGGAGAAGCGGCCGACCAACCTCACTCTTGCGACAATAGAGTCGCGTACAGATCTTTATATAACAGCCGGAGGCGCCCTCTACCGGATTGAGACAACCGTACCGGCGCGCCGATACAAGTAGGTGTGACCAAAAGCTGCAGTAGCCGATAACTCGGGATCGGCTGGCCGCCACCCTTCGCCTCAAAGGCGGGTGACGCCGCATAAATTGCTACGGCACGCTACGATCACAGCGTCGTTGGAGGTGCGCGACGGCACGCTCCGGGCGCTTCTGGCGGTCACCGACTTCGCAAACCTTGCGAAGCCGCAACAGGCGAGCTCTCGCTTCTCTGAGCTCATTCGCCCTTTTCCTTACCATGCGCGACTTTCATCAAAGATGGCAAATCATTCATTTGATGTGAGGCCGAGGCGGCCGGATAAAATCCATCGCGGGCCGCAGGCTCCGCCAAAGTGGGGCCGTGATGGAAGGAAGAGCATTGACCCAAGACGTATCGATTGAAGCGCATGGCGCTGTTTCTATTATCCGAATCAACAGGCCCGGCCACCGCAATGCGCTCACTCTCGACGTGGTCAGGAAGCTACAGGATGCCTTCGCGGATTTTGATCGATCCGAGCAGCGTGTAGCGGTTCTTTGTGGCGAGGGCGACAACTTCTCGATGGGTTCCGATCCCACGCTGCCGGTCGCCGAGTTGTGGCGCTGCATGCCGACCATCGGCCTTCGGACTGAGAAGCCAATCATTGCTGCGGTCAACGGGGAATGTCGAGGGGCGGCGTTCAGCATTGCCATGATGGCGGATATCACGATAGCGGCCGACAACGCCGCGTTTTGTTATCCGAAGGGTATTCATGGCGCGACGGGAGCACTTGTCGCCAGCCTCGCCTGCCGAATACCACACAAATACGCGATGGAAATCATGCTGATGGGGGGCGTCATTTCGGGGCGCCGAGCATTTGAGATGGGGCTCGCCAATGCTGTTGTTCCCGATGGTGAACATGTTTCGACGGCACTTCAGTGGGCCGAGGTGATGGCGACGCGGGCCCCGATGGTACTCGCGCTTCTCAAGCAGTTTGTTGGGCAAACCCTACCCAAGGGACCTTCGGAGATTCAGGCGATAACCATTCGCGACCTTACCATGGTGCGCACCAGCGATGATTCAGCTGAAGGCAAGAGAGCGATGGCCGAAGGAAGGACGCCGGTCTTCCAGGGGCGATGATGGCGGCGACATTTCTCGATAAGCTTGCGAAGCGTGTCCTTGACGTTCGTTCACGGGATGGATTGTTCATCAATGCACAAGCCATTGGTCCTCGCGTGAGCGCAGGGATTGTCTTCGTGCACGGTTTCGCCCAATGTCATCTGTCGTGGAAGCGGCAATTTCAAAGTGCTTTTCTGAAGGACTACCAGCTGGTGTCCTATGATCTACGGGGGCATGGCGGTTCGGTTGCCCCTGCAGCAGCCCGCTACTATGGCGATTCGCAGCTGGCCGTTGGTGATCTCGAAGCAGTGCTGGATGCGGCAGAGCTGGAAAAAGCAGTTCTTGTCGCATGGTCGGTTGGCGGACGGATCGCACTGGACCATCTGGCAGCGATCAGAAGCGGACGCATTGTTGGTGTCAACATGGTCGGTACCGCTCTGTTTCGCTACGACGATCAGGCACCCGGCGTCAGTGCCGGGCTTCTATCGCGGATGATATCAGACGATTTTATCGACGCGAACCTCGCGTCAATCGCCTTCCTGAAATCCTGCTTCCATCAGGCTCCGACGCCCGATGACTTCGAGGAAATGCTGGCCTACAACCTGATGATACCCGCAAGCGTCAAAAGATTGATGGTTGGCAGACAATGCCAGTCTCCCTCGATTGCGCAAACCATTTCAATTCCGATGCTGTTCACAGTTGGAAGGCACGACCGTCATCTCACGGTCGATGCGGTTCTGCGCACCGCGAAGCTCTTCCGCAATGTAGGTGTTTCGATCTACGAAAACGCCGGCCATGCACCCTTCTTTGAAAATGCGGCGCGCTTTGATGCTGAACTCGCAGCGTTTGCAGGTCCGCTCCTCACGTGATTGATACATCAAATTCATCAATCTCGCAAAACCAGTCGCTTGCGTAATAAACGGGAGGGTGGAATTTTTGCGCCGAGAGACGCTTGTAGAGGCGCTGATCTTGGGAGGAAAGACAATGAAGCTTCTGTCTGTATTCGGTGCCCTGCTTGGCCTGGCGTTGGCTGCCACACCAGCGGCAGCAGAAAAGCTGCGTATTGGCACGTTGACGGGGCAGTATCCCATCTACATCGCCATCGAGAAAGACTACTTCAGGGAGAAGGGGCTGGATGTCGAGATCGTCGAGTTCCAGGGGGCCCAACCCGTGGCCGTTGCGGTGGCTTCGGGCGATATCGATATCGGTGTGACAGCATTCACCGCCGGCTTTTACAATCTCGCAGCGCAAGGTGTCCTCAAGATCGTTGCCGGTGCCACCAAGGACAATGCCGACTACTACACGAACGTCATTTACGTGTCGAAGAAGGCCTATGACGGCGGGCTAAAGTCGGTCGAGCAATTGCCGGGCAAGGTCTTCGGCACGACGCAGGCAGGATCGTCGACACACCTGACGCTCGGCAAGTTCGCAGATCTCTACAAATTCGACATCAAATCCGTCGATGTTCGTCCCATGCAAACGGAGCCCGCTTCCCTTGCCGCACTCAGCACCGGCCAGCTCGACATGGTCATCACCCGTCCTGAGGTCGCTGCCAGTTTTGTGGATAGCGGCACGATCGTCAGGCTTCGTCCGGTCGTTGACTATTTCGCCTTGCAGTTTTCGGGCGCATTCACATCGCAGTCCTTCATCGGCAAGAACCCGAAGGCGGTCGAAGGTTTCGTGGCGGGCTATGTCAAAGCCATCGGCGAGTATAACGCGGTGTTTCACCGCAAGGGCCCCGATGGGAAACCGCTGAAGGACGGCAGGACGCGTGAACTCCTGGATATCGCGCAGAAATACGTCTTCAAAAACCAGCCGGATGCGGACGAGAAAATCTTGTCCAGCATACGCAATTACGTTCCCAACGGTGCGGTCGATGCGGCCGATATCGCCTGGCAGCTGGACTGGTACAAGCGAATGGGTTTCATCGACGACGTCAAGGCGTTGAGCGATGTCGTCAACGCCTCCTTCCTCCCGAAGTAAAAGGGAGACAGGCAACATGCGCCTTCACGTGCAAAACGTCAGCCACGACTATGGCTCGACCCGCGCTCTCGACGGTATCGGCTTCGTCGTCGAACCCGGACATGTGGCAGCCCTCATCGGTCCCTCCGGTTGCGGAAAGTCGACTTTGCTGTCGATCATCGGCGGCCTCCTGCAGCCGACCGCCGGTGGCGTCCTGACCGAGGGATCCCCGCGGGCAGAGTGCCTGAATACCATGACCTACGTGTTCCAAGACTTCGCTCTTCTGCCGTGGCGGACCGTCGAAGGCAATATCTCGGTCGTCCTCGAGGATCACGCGTTGCCGGCATCCGAGGTTCGCGATCGCATCGACCGGGTGCTTGCGACGACTGGATTATCCGATTTCCGGAAGGCATTTCCCAAACATCTGTCCGGGGGTATGCGTCAAAGGGTCGGCATCGCCCGCGCTCTTGCCGCCAGTCCCGCCGTCATGTTGATGGACGAGCCGCTTTCGGCCTTGGACGCCCAGACGCGCGCCCTTCTTCTCGACGAGTTTTCCTCGATCATCGAACGCTCAAATGCGACAATCGTCTATGTGACCCACAATCTGGCAGAGGCCGTTCATCTCGCGGACCAGATCATCGTCCTGTCCCGTCGGCCGGGCAGGATCAAGGAGATCGTCCGCATAGATCGCGCCGACCGGCGCAGCGAGACGGGTATGGCGCGCATTGCCCGTACCGAAAAACACATCTGGGACCTGATCCGGGATGAAGCGAGCGCCGCGGACAGGGAGGTCGGTCATGGCGATCACTAGCATCGATATAAGTCGAATGGACAGCGCGCTCAAAAGTCCCGTGCCCTTCCGGGCGAAAGGATTTGCGCCGCGGCGCTATTGGTGGACGGCCGCGGTGTTCTTCATTGCCGTGATCCTTGGTCTCGAACTTGGATCGCGCGCCGGCTGGATCACGCCACTTGCCTTTCCCGCTCCGTCGGCGATCCTGACCTCCCTGCACAAGCTGACTTTGAGCGGCGCCATCCCGCTGCATCTTGCTGCATCTCTTCAGCGCATCATCATCGGATGGACGCTCGGAACCGCGCTTGGGATATCGTTCGGCCTGGCGATCGGCCTCTTCACCTGGGCTCGCTCAATCGGCATATCGGTGGTGGCGGCCCTCTTTCCGATCCCGAAGATTGCCATCCTGCCCTTGCTCATCATCTGGTTCGGCATCGGCGAAGCGTCGAAGATCTGGACGATAGCACTGGGCGTCTTCTTCACGACCGTGATCAACACCTATACCGGTATCGACAACGTTCCGCGCAATATCGTGCGAATGGGGCAGAGCTTCGATATGAAGTACTGGTCGATCGTCCGGAAGATCATCATCCCCGGTGCGATGCCGTCCATTCTCGCAGGCTTTCGTATCACCCTTTCCGTATCGATCATCCTGCTCGTAGCCGCAGAGATGATCGGCGCGCGGTATGGGTTGGGTGCCTTCATCCTGGAGGCCGGCAATCTCTACCGGATCAACGATCTACTGGCCGGCGTGCTTGTTCTGGCCATGCTCGGGCTGCTGTTTTCCTTCTGCCTCTCGCAGATCGAGCAGCGGGTTCTCGGCTGGCGGTAGCGGAGTGGGAAATTGAAAGCGATCCGAAAGATGACCGCAGGCTTTGGCCTGTCTCTGGAAGACGTGCCAGCCGCTGAAGAACCGCGGAGCGGAGAGGTCAGGCTGCAGGTCGAGGCCGCAGGCATATGCGGAACCGACGTCCATATCTATGAATGGTCCGGCGGTTATGAATTCATGGAAAAACGCCTGCCGCTGACAATCGGGCATGAATTCTCCGGCAGAATTGCTGCAATGGGTGATGATGTCGAAGGGTTCGCGGTAGGTGATTTCGTAACTGTCGTACCACCGGTATTCTGCGGGAAATGCTCCGAATGCCAGGCTGGCAGGCCTGAGACCTGCCGCGATACCCGAGCCTTCGGAACCTCCCTCGATGGCGGTTTCCAGGCGGAACTCGTGGTTCCGGTCGAAAACGTCATCAGGTTGCCGGCGGGGCTGGATCCGCAGATCGGCGCGCTTGCGGAACCCTTTACCGTCGCCGCCGAGGCTGTTGCGAACGGAGACGTGAAAGCGGGAGACCGGGTGCTTGTCCTGGGGCCGGGGTTCATAGGCCAGGCCATCGCTCTGCTTGCTCGCGACGCCGGCGCGGACGTATTCATAGCCGGGAAAGACGATGAATCGCGCGCATCCGTCCTCGATAAACTTGGGTTTCGGCAGTTCGTCGATATCGGGCAAAATCCCTTGTCCACCAGCGTGACCATAGCTTTCGGCTCCGAGCTTTTCGATGTCGTCTTTGAGGCAACCGGTGTGCCCTCGGTCGTACCGGAAGGCCTGACACTGCTGAAGGAGCGAGGTGTATTCGTCGTCTGCGGCATTCACCCGGCTCCAGCCCTGATAGATCTTACGCGCCTTGTACGATGGAAGCATCAGTTGCGCGGCACGCAACGCGCCTTGCGCCGGAGGTGGCAGCCCGTCATCGATTTCCTGCATCGAAACCAGCATCTGGTTCGCCCCATGATAACCCACCATGTCTCGCTGGAGGACTTCTTCTCCGGGATCGAGACCGCGCACCGCCGCATCGGCTCGAAAGTCATGGTGCATCCTGGCGGGCAGGCTGCATCGCCTTGAAGGCCGTTACCACACACTCACATTCCGGATCGAGATAACTATGGACGAAAACCTTTCACTGGACACCGCGATCGTCACGGGTGGCGGCGGGTTGCTCGGCAGAGCCATTTGCCTGGAACTTGCCAGAACCGGATACAGGCGTATCGCCATCATCGATCTGGCGGAGCAGGCGGCCCGTGGTTCTGCCGAGGCGATAAGGGCCGAGTTTGCTTCCGTCGATGTTCTCACGATCACCGGCAACATCCTGGAACCGGGACTGCCTGACGACGTCATTGCGGACATCGGGCGGGACGGCCGCCGGTTGAGTTGCATCGTCAACAACGCTGCCGCCAACAGACCCGGTTCCGCTGCGACTGTGACGCGCGAGGACTGGGACCTGATGATGAGCGTCAACGTTGCCGGTCCGATGTTTCTCTGCCAGGCCGCCATTCCACATTGGCGTGAACATGGCCGGGGCGCCTCCGTCGTCAACATTTCCTCCCGCGCCTGGCTTGCCGGAACCGGCGTTGCCTATTCCGCCAGCAAGGCGGGCCTAATCGGACTGACCCATGCGCTTGCGGTGGAACTCGGGCCTTTGGGCGTGCGGGTCAACGCGGTTGGCCCCAGTTGGTTTGACAGCCCGTTCAACAAGCAGGCTCGCAACGAGGAAGAGCGTCTGCGCATCGCCGACGTGCAAGCCCGGATGTCTCCGCTCGGCCGTCATGTCAGGCCGGCGGATATCGCCGATGCCGTAGCTTTTCTCGCTTCGCCGAAATCATCTTTCATCACCGGTGAAACGATCTACGTCGCCGGCGGCGGCCAACTCGCCGTCAATGCCAGCGCGACGCGGGTGTTCTGACCGGCCTGAGACTGTGCGACTAGGCCGGACGGTCATTCTGCGGCCACGCCGAAGGGTGTACTCGTTTCGCCGGCCAATCCATCGCGCCTGACAATCTCCTGGGCAACAGCCTCGATCCGGCGCCGCAGCCACAGGTTGGCGGGATCGGTGGAATGCGATTCATGCCAGACCATCAAAATCGACTCGCTGGGAAGGTCGAGGGGCAGTTCGCTGATGCCGAGACCGAAATGCGGCGCGAGCGTCATCGCGGCGCGGCGCGGCACGGTCGCCAGCAACGGAGTCTCCCTGAGCATGTAGGGAACCACCAGAGCGTGCGGCGTGGTCAATGCAATGACGCGCCGGCGTCTGAGACGCTCCAGTTCCTTCTCGATCCTGGCATTCAGCACTGTCCGTGAATCGATCGAGACATGCGGAAACCGGACATAGTCGTCGAGGGACATATGGCCAGAAAGGCCGGTCCCCACCGGATCGAACAGCACGCTGTAGGGCTCCATGTCGCAGATGACCTTGCGCTTGTGATGGAATCCTCCGTCGGAAAAGATCCCGACAGCCAGATCGACCTGCGCCAGGTCGATCAGTTCGAGATCCTGACCGGAGTTGGCGCTGACGGTTTCGAGCCTCAGCCTCGGCGACATCGCAGCCAGGTCGGCAAGCAGGATCGGCATCATACTCATTTCGAGGTCGTCCGAGATCACGATCCGGAACGTGAGTTCATCGCGCAAAGGGTCGAATCGGATATTCGGTTCCGCCAGCCGCCGCACCGCTTCAAGCGCTTCCTGGATCGGTGCGATCAGGCTAATGGCTCGCGGCGTCGGCTGGACACCGCGGGGTACTCGCACGAAGAGGTCGTCCTCGAAGATCGTGCGAAGCCTCGAAAGGCTATAGCTTAGCGCCGGCTGACCGATGCCGAGGCGTTCCGCAGCACGGGTGACGTTGCCTTCGCGATAGATGGCATCGAACGCGAAAAGCAGATTGAGCTCCAGCTGCATCAGGACGTTGTTTCTCACGCGCTCGTTCCTCCCCATCATCTTTGAGAGAAAAATCTATCAGACTTCATCAAAGCGTTCGATGAGGAAGTTTGGGGGAATTGATTAGCGACGTTGCATAGTTGGCGGATACGCTCCGACAAACCCCGATGTCAGGTTCCGACATCCTCATCAACCATCCGGACAGGTCATCATGGAATTCGATCATTCAGCCGCATCCGCGGCAACATCTCCGCCCTCATCGAGGGGCGCATTTGCCCGCTCGGTCCCTGCGGCGGTGACGACAATCACCTTTACCGAAGGGCCGACATTCGACAGCCGTGGCAATCTCTACTTCTCAGACGTGCGAGGAAACCGCATCCTCAAGCTGGATCGGGAAGGTCATCTCGATGTGTATCGTTCGCCCGCAAATTTTGCCAACGGAATGGTGTGCGACGACAATAATCGTCTCTGGGTCTGTGAAGAAGGAGCCGGAGGGCAGGAGGGCCGGTCGCGCATCACCTGTACCGACCTGGAGACCGGCAGCTGCGAAATCGTCGTGGACGCGATCGACGGAGAACGATTGCGTGGGCCCAAGGACATTACCTATGACGGGCAGGGCCGGATTTATTTCACCGATGGCTCCCGCCCGTTTTTCCTGAAGGCTCCCGAAGCGGATGAACGCTACGTGCCCGGGTCTGGCGTCTATCGCATCGATCCGGATCGGACCGTCAGCCGGGTCCTGGACTGGAGTACGGTCGATGAACCGAACGGGATCGCGATCTCGCCCGACGACCGGTTCCTCTATATTATTGAAAACAACCCGCATGCCGGAGGGCGGCGACAGTTGATGGCCTTTGATCTGAAGCCGGACGGATCGGCTGGCGAGGGCCGACTTCTCCATGATTTCGGGACGGGCCGGAGCGGAGACGGTCTTTCCGTCGATGCCGAAGGTAATCTGTGGGTTGCCGCTGGTCTGAATGCTTTGCGGGGGCTTGCCGAAACGCTGGACAATCCCGCCGGGATTTATGTCTTTTCTCCCTGCGGACATTTGCGAGATATCATTCCCATTGCGGAAGATTCCGTAACGAACACGACGTTCGGAGGTGAAGATTTGCGAAAGCTTTACGTGACGGCGGGCAAGACGATTTACAGCTTCGACACGCGTTCGCCCGGTTTGCGTCGCTAGATGCCGGTAAACCCAGCACGAAGTGGACAAAGGGCGCTCCGGCGCCTTTTCGCTCAGATGGCGATGTAGGAGTGAAGGGCATGGATGTCCGCCCCGGCGATCCGGCCTTCCGCCGCGATCCGTCCTTTCGCCATCACATAGTACCGGTCGACGGCTCGGCGCACGAGCCCGAGGTTCTGTTCGATCAGGACGAGCGCAGTGCCTTCCGCGGCAACCGATGAGATGACCGCGGCCATTTCATCGACGATCACCGGGGCCAGACCCTCGCTCGGTTCATCCATCACCAGACAATCGGGATTGCCCATCAGGGCGCGGCCGAAAGCCACCATCTGCTGCTGCCCCCCGCTAAGCGCCGTGCCCGGCGTATGGGCGCGTTCTTTGAGAATGGGAAACAGCCGGTAGATTTCTTCCAGCGTCCAGCGGCCCTTTCGCCTCGGCGCCGAGCCCAGAAGCAGGTTCTCCTCAATGGTCAGGTTCGGCATGATCATTCGCCCCTGCGGCACGATGCCGAGCCCAAGGCGGGCGACGGTGAAAGGTCTTGCACGATTGATCTGCCGGCCGAGGACGCGGACGGAGCCGCTGCCCAGACGCGCCAGGCCAAGCATCGTATTGACGACCGTCGTCTTCCCGACCCCGTTGCGCCCGATCAGGGCAACGCGCTCGCCGGCACAGATCGAAAAGGAAACGCCGTGCAATACATGGGCGCCGCCGTAATAGGCGTGTACGTCGTCAAATTCTATAGCTGCGCTCATCCTTCGCTCCCAAGATAGGCTTTTTTGACGAGAGGATTGCTGCGAACGGATGTCGGCTTCCCGTCTGCGATGATTCTGCCGGTGTCGAAGACCGTGACGTGATCTGAAATTCCGAAGATGACTTCCATGTCGTGTTCCACCAGCAGGACGGTGATTCCGGCGTCGCGGGCGAGCGTGCGCAGTGTCTGCGCCAGAACAAGCGATTCTTCGCGGGAAAGTCCTGCGGCCGGTTCATCGAGCAGGAGCAGTTTCGGAGAGCCGACCAGCGCCAGTGCAAGGTCCAGTCGGCGCTGTTGACCGTAGCCGAGTTCCGAGGCCACGACGTCCTTGCAATCCAGAAGGCCGAAGGTGTCAAGGACATGATCGGCATTTCGGTCGTCGAACGGCCTGGCAGCAAGATCGATCTGATGACGCACGGTCAAAAGCGGAAAGATACTTGTCCTCTGGAACGAGCGGGACAGGCCAAGTGCGCGGCACTGGGCCGGCTTGAGCCCGGTGACATCCTTGCCAAAGATCGAGATCCGGCCTCCCGCCGGTCGCTTGCGGCCCGATATCGAGTCGATGCAGGTCGACTTCCCCGAGCCGTTCGGGCCGATCAGACCCCGGATTTCGCCCGATCCAACGTTGAAGGAAACACCCGCGAGCGCGTGGACGCCACCGTAACGGACATGCAGGTTTTCTATCGAGAGCGCAGGCGCGGTCATTTCGACGTCCTCCTATAGATGGCCGACAGGCGGCCGACAAGAGCAGCCGCACCGACAAGGCCGGTCGGCCAGACCGCCATGACGAAGATCAGGGCGCTGCCGAGCGGTAGCATCCAGTGATCCCCCAGAAAGCTGAACCTGTCGCGTATCGTGAAAAACAGAAGGGCGCCGGCAACCGGTCCCCAGGCTGCCGCGGTTCCACCGACCATCGCCATGATGATGGCCTGACCCGAGACCATGAAATGCAGGCTTTCCGGGGACATGAACCCGGTATAGATCGCAAAGAATACCCCGCCGAGCGCTGCCAGCGTCGCCGAGATGACGAAGATCAGGACCTTGGGAAAATAGATGTCGTAACCGATGAAGCGCGCACGTTCGGGATTTTCGCGAATGGCCAGCGTCAACTGGCCAAGGTGGGTTTTCTCGAACTTGGCGAGCAGGACGATGAAGACAATCGTGACAATGCCCATGATCACGAACATGTTGGATGGCGATTGAATAAAGCGAGTCGGAACGCCGAAGACCGTTTCCTGAATTGCGATGCTGAAGCCGTCTGCGCCCCCGGTGGGGCCGCGCATACGGTGGAAAAGCTCGAACACGCCCACATTGATGGCGAGCGTCAGCATGCTGAACGCTATTCCAGGAGAGCGCACGATGACCAGGCCGACAAGAAACGAAACAGAGATCACCAGCAGGAGGCCGCACACAATGGCGACCTCGATCGACATTCCCGAAAACGTGGCGAAGACGCCGATCGCATAGCCGGAAAGTCCGAACCAGGTCGCATGCCCGAACGAGAGATGGCCGTTGTGCTTGTGAATGAAGCCCGTGCCCATTGCGAGCAGTCCGAACATCAGCCCCTGGCTTGAGATCGCAATGAAGCGAGGGCTGAGCAGAAACGGTGCGGCGAAAACGGCGGCCACGGCGATGACGAGCCAGATGCCGGTCCGACGCAGGGATGCCCCGGTGCGGGCAGGCGCGGAATTGATGGCAATACCTGCCGGTGATGATTGATGTGTCATGGAGCCTCAGGACATACGGGCGCCGGCGATCCCCGTCGGCCTGAAGATCAGGACGGCGGTCATCAGCGCAAACGGAAGTATCGTTGTGAGGGCCGGCGCATGGACCGCGCTCAGTGCCTGTATCTGGCCAAGCAGCAGGGCAGCGATGATCGAGCCACCGAAACTGCCGAGCCCGCCGATCACCATGACAACAAAGGAATCGATGATGATAGCGTCACCCATCGCGGGTGTGAGAGACAGGAGCGGAGCCGCTGCGGCACCGGCAAGCCCCGCCAGTCCACATCCGACTCCGACCACCAGTGCGCCGACGAAGTCTGTATTTACCCCCTGAATTCCGGTTGCGATGATGTCCGTGGCGGAAGCGCGCGCGTAAAGGCCAATCCGGGTCAGCCGCAGCCACGCCTGCAACGCGGCCGCTGTGACCAGGGCAAGGACCAGAACGAATATGCGATAAACGGGAAACACGGTACCGCCGAGTTCGATCGCGCCACTGATGCTCACCGGTGGAGCAAGGCCGTAGCTCGCTCTTCCCCAGATCAACTGGATCCCGTCCGTCACGACCAGGAATATTCCGAACGTGATGATGAGGACGACGGCGTGCGGTTTGTGCTGCAGCGGGCGAAAGCAGATCCGGTCGAGAAACACGCCGATGATGCCAAGCGCGACGAAAGCGGTGATCAACGCACCCCAGAAGCCGATATGAGGTTCGACCGAAAATGCCACATATGCGCCGAGAGCGTAAAATCCGCCATGCGCGAAATTGACCACCTGGCGCAGGCCGAAGATGAGCACGAGCCCGGAGGACAGGATGATGAGTAGGCTGGCATAGACCAGCCCGTTGAGAACGTAGATCGCCATGAGGTCTGCTCTATAGGGGAAATGGCCCGGGCTTTGTTCGCGACGGGCCGCGGAGTGGAAAATTTACATCGCGCCCATCTTGCAATCGGGCGAAACCGGGCGAGCGACTACGTCTGGCTCGTATCGGGCCTGCGGAACCGCGGTTAAGGTCTTACCTGCCTGCTTGACCTCCCCAAACCATTTGGGTCGGAGCAACTGATTGTCTTCGCCCCGGAGCTTGAAGGTGCCGAGCAATGTCGGGACGTCCGAGCCGGTAAGTGCCTTGGCAATCTCCTTGGGATCGGTGCTACCGCTTTTTTCGACGCCGTGAAGAACAACCTTGACGCCCATGAAAGCTTCGGCCTCGTTCCGGGACGGCGCTTTTCCGAATTTGCTAGTCCAGCTCTCGACGAAGGCTTTGTTTTCCGGCGTTTCGATATAGGGCGAATAATCGAACTCGCCGAGAAAGCCGAGCATATTGGAGGCGGTTGCATCGATCGTTGGCTGTTGCAGCAAAGCAATGCCGGCAATCAGCCGACCTTGCCCCAACTTGTAGCCGGCGGCCTGATTGGCAAAATTGATACCATCTTGTCCGGCCAATGCAGTAAAGATGATTTCGGCACCCGACGCAGCAAGCTGCTGGATATAGGGACCGAAATCCTTGTTACCCAGCGGCGTAAGAATCGAGGCGACGACCTTACGGCCCTCCTGGGCGGCAATTGCCTTCAACGCCGCCGTCGAGTCCTGACCCCAAGCAAAATCGGCAGCGATGATAGCGACCTTCTTCTCTGGTCGGCTTTTTAGCCAGGGCTGGAATGCCGCCATGTCCATCGCGTCGGTCGGCAGCAGATGGAACAGGCGTGGCGAGCATCCTTCGCCGACGATACGGTTGGATTTCGCGAGGCCCGCTACTAGTATGCCGTCCCAGCGATCGAGCTGCTTGCCGAGCGCCAGCACGACGGAGGAAAATACGGGGCCGACAAGAATCTTGTATCCATCGAGGGTGAGCCGCTCGGCGACCCGCCGGGCGCCCTCGGGCGATCCCTCGTCGTCGGCGCTTTGCAGAACGACCTTGTTTCCCGCAACACCCCCCTTGGCGTTCGCTTCATCAACGGCGAATTGAGTGCCGCGCTGCATTTCCGCGCCGTTCGAAGCAAACGTGCCGGACAGCGTCGTCACCAGCCCGATCTTCACTTCGCCTGCCATGCCTGTGGCGGTCGACGCGGCGATCGCCGCCGCAACGCCTATCGAAAATATCCTTCGAGATGTCATGCTTCCCTCCCTCAAGCCGACGCGGTCATTCACGCCGAATATTGCTGCAGTCGTCGCGTCCTTTTCCGGCCCGGCAGGGCGGAATGCGGGTTTCGAGTTCGTAAAGCCCGGTCGTCGCGCAGATATAGAGACGTGGCCGACCGTCCGGCCCAATCGCCAGTTCGACGTTTGCCGGTGGTTCGGGCGTCGGGATTTCGCAGATCGTAGTTCCGTCCTGCGCCAGGACGAGAATGCCCGGTGTCCCGTTTTGCAAGGTCACGTAGATGTTTCCCTCCGCATCCAGCGTGATGCCGTCGGGACCTCCCGGGCCGCGATCGCTGAAATTTGCGACCATTCGTCTTCTCGAAGCAGCACCCTGCGCCGATAGATCGTAGGAAAGCAGGTTCGCATCGCCGTGACGCAAGACTAAGTCGGCACCCAGGCGGCGGTCGGCCAGGAGGAAGTCGTTCTCCGTCACATAGAGCGTGCGGCCATCGGCCGAAACGGCGATGCCGTTCGGACGAGAGGTATCCGCGGCAATCAGCGAGACCGAACCGTCAGGATCGATGCGATAGACGCCCATGACGGGCTGTTCAACGGGCTCGTGGCCGAAATAACGCGGATCGGTGAAATAGATACGGTCGTCGGGCGCAATCGCGACATCGTTCGGCGCGTTGAACGGCCTTCCCCGGAACAGGCCGGCGATGATCGTGCTTTTGCGGGTGACCATGTCGGTTCGTGTGAGGCAGCGGCCGCCGAAATCGGCGCCGTGACAGGCGACCAGCCGTCCATGGCGGTCGAAGGCGAGGCCATTGGACATGCCGCTCGGCGATTGGAAGACGACTGTCGAACCATCTCGCGGATCGAAGGCCATCAGGTGACCGCCCTGCATTCCCGTTCGCCAGGACTGCGTGATGTCGGAGAAAAATATCCTGCCGTCGGGAGCCGCAGCAGGGCCTTCCAGCCAGAACCCGCCTGAATAGACGCGGCGGATCTCTCCGCCCCGCGCGACGATCGCACCGTGATTTCCCGGAGCGATCGTCGCGGGAGCGGAAAGGCCTGGGAGGGTAGGGAACTCATCCTCGGTCATGCTCAACCACCGATTAGGATATCGGCCAATTTCTTTGGCATCGACGCGAAAGGAGAGTGACCAGCTTCAAGTGTGTGAACTATGAAGGGATTTTCAGGGTAACGTTCGTCTGCCTCACGAATCATCAAATCCTGAAGCGGCAGCGGCAGAGCCGTATCAAGCGTACACCGAATAAAAGCTCGCTCAATGCGGCCCCATGTTTCGGGCCGGCCCCGCGCATCACTCCCGAGAATGCGCACGGGCAGGTCAGGCGTCAACCCGTTGAGGTATGGCATCGCCTCCTCGAAAGACATGTCACTGTAGAATGTGCCGTGCAGCCTTTCGAGATAGGAAAGATCGCTGGATCGTGGATTGATCCGGACCACAGCGGTCTGCTGCGGATCGCCAATAAAACTATCGGAGCGGCTGGAGGCATTTTCCGGAAGGGCTATATAGGCCGGTGAGTTGGGATATTTCACAGGGACGTATGCAGAGACATAAACAATCCGGGAAAGGCGATCTGCAAGCAGATCGCCGGCTTTCGTGATCACCACGCCGGACATGCTGTGCCCGACCAGAGTAACATCCGCATTGTCATCGATTTCTGCGATGACGTCGGCAATCGTCTGCACACAGTCTTCAAGCGACACATCTCTGATGGCGGATGGTGACGCCTGAAGCCATTTAGGGTCTTGGGCGAGATAACCTGCCGGCAGTTGCGCCTTCAAGCCATGACCGGGAAGGTCGATACAGACAACATTTGCGCCGGCAGCGACCAGATGAAGCGCAACCGCGTTCCACTGCGCGTTACTGTGCCAGGCGCCATGGACCAATACAAAATAGCGGTTTTTCCGAAATGGCTTGACGTCTGTAGCAGTTGATAATTGGGTCATTGTCGCGAAGCCTGCACCTGTCATGATCGCCATGAATCCCCGTCGATGCATGGCATTGTCTTTCGTGTTGTCGTGATCAGCCGGCGGTGGGACGGGTCATACCCAAGATGGCTGGACCTTCTCCGATCGGATCCACGATAACGGTGTCGAATTCCGCGTTCCAATTGAACCTTCTCACAATTGTCATCGAATTCTTTGATGGCGCTGCATGTGAGGAAACCTTCGACACCGGAGAGACACGGTTGCACCCCATCCGGTATCTGCTGGCAGGGTCAGGCGATCGCCGCCTGCCGAGATTTCTGGAGGAAAGCTCCTTGAGCCTTCAGTCCGGATTGCAGTTCCACAATCGGAACGTCGGCGACTTCGACACCCCTGTCAGCAGCGATAGCCGCAGCCACTCCGGCTGCATGACCCGTCAGCCAGCACTGCGGGATTTCCCGCATAAAGGAATGGCTCGTCGCATCACAAGCAAGGTGCCTGCCAGGTGCCAGCAAACCTTTCACGTGACTGGGGACAATTGCGCCATACGGTACCGAGACGTTTGAAAATTTCGGGGCGAGGGACGGCGACACGCCGATCTCGTCGGCTGCGATGCGGCCGTCCCACATCTCGCGCGTGACACGATCAAGAGCAAGCAGCCGCCGGCCGTGACGCACGCCCAGTTGGGGTGCAGAGAGCATGATATAGGCGCCTTCGAACCCGGGCGCATGCTCCCTGTAGAACGCGAGGTGTTTGATCATCAACTTATGGCTGCGGATCTCGACTTCTGACAGATCCTCGACCTTCAGAGCCGAATAACCGGCGAGGCGGGGTCCCATGAACACTGCGATATCGTCACGCCAGGATACGGCGGGTTTCTCGAAGGACTGCATCTCCGCGCGGCCGCGCGCCATGAACTGGGAAAACTGTTCGGGCAATTCCGCGCGGAAATGCAAAAATGCCTTCATGTCCACACCGGCGAAAGTCCAGGCAGTGTTCATGCATCCATGAATATCGCGAGGGTCCACCTGCGTTTCGAAATCGGCACCCGACTGCGCGTACAGATCACCATCGCCTGTGCAATCGATGGTGACTTTCGCCAGGACCGCACGGCGTCCTTCCTTACTCTCGAAGATACAACCGCGCACCCGGCCATCCTCGACGATTGGCCCTGATCCCCAGGCATGGAAAATGGTATGAACACCGGCCTCCACGACCATCGACAGCGACTCCGCCTTTAGCCATTCCGGATCGAGCGTCGGCGAATGCGTGACGGTGTTATGATACGCTGCCGATCTCAGGGACCAGTAGGCTGCCTTGGCCGGATCGCGCGAGCCCCAATCCTGGCGCTGCGGTCCAGCGATCTTGTCGGGGCCTAGACGCGACAGCATCTCTTCGGCGATCCCCCGGATGACATGTTGGCCGTCCCAATCGGTCATCCGATCGATCCATATCACAAGCCCCCCGGTCGACAGCCCTCCCAGATGATTGTATCGCTCCAGAAGCACGACATCGGCACCGAGGCGCGCCGCCGCGATAGCGGCGGTCGTGCCGGCGGGGCCGCCGCCGACAACGAGGACATCACATTCCGTATGAACCGGAATTGATCGCGCTGGCTCTTCCATGGTGCGCGAGGATAGCTTTCGCCGGTTACTCTTCTTCACGTCGAAGGCTTCCGATCGAAAGAATAGACGCCCTCCATCTTCGCTCAACGATCCCATCGTTTATCCTCTTCTCGTATTTTGAATTACACCCCATCCACTCGATGCCTTGGGAAAGGCACGAGCAGCAAAGGCCGCCAGTTCGCTCGCGGAAACGTCAAGCATGCCCAACATCGGGAGGCTAAGAGCACTGGATTGCTCGATCAATTGAAGCTATTTTGGCTATTGCTGAATGAAATGAATGAATGGGGAGAGTTTGAGTGGATATCCTTGGGCTTCAGGCCTTTATCCAGATCACGGAATCGGGCAGTTTCCGAAGCGCAGCCGTCGCAATGAACTTGTCCCAGACGGCGTTGACTCACCGCATAAAGAAACTGGAGGCTGATGTCGGATTAAGCTTGTTTCAGCGAACAACGAGAACACTATCGCTTACACGCGCGGGACAGGATTTCTTTCCGAAGGCTCGTGAGCTTATGATGCGGCTCAATAGTGTGTACGAAGATCTGAAGATCGAGGGACGTAAAGCTCACGAGCGGGTAAGCGTCGGATGCTTGGGATCGCTTGGCGAACTGTACCTTCCTCGTGCTCTCGAAGTGTTCAAGGACAAGAATCCCGATGTCGTCGTGTCGATCTTCGATGGGCATGCCGGGGAACTTAGTGATCTTGTCGCGGCAGGAGACGTACAATTTGCATTGACGATTCTCGGAGCCCAGCGATGGGCAGAAAGACAGCGTCCGCTTTACGACGAAGACTTCGTCGCGGCCGTGCCAACCAAACATCCTCTGGCCGGCAGGGAAACCCTCGCTTGGGCAGATCTGGTGGGTTTTCCATTGGCACGGGTTGCACGAACAACGAGTCACGGCGTTATCCTCAGCGAAAGCCTTGGCGACCTCGCAGATAAGCTTAACTGGCATTACGAGGTGCAGCGAATCTACATGGCTTACGCTTTGGTGCGCGCCGGCCTTGCGATTACAATACTGCCTCCGGCTGCATTGCCGCCGCACGAGTCGGTGAAGCACATCCCGATCCATAGCCCGACGGTCCGTCGGACGGTCGGTTTTATTTCGCAAGAAGGAGTGCCTCTTCCACCACGTTCTCTACAGTTTCAGCGAGTCCTTCTCCGGGAAATCACGCGTGTCCAGAAGGCAGAGCGAATCAAATGATTGCCCCTGAACAGGCAACTGATACTCTAGTGGTGGGCAAGGATCTCGCCAAGGAAAGCTCGAGTTCGCTCGTGCTGGGGATTGGAGAAGAATGCCGACGGCGTGTTCTCTTCGACGATAGCCCCGTCAGACATGAAGATGACGCGGTCCGCCACCTGGCGCGCGAATCCCATTTCGTGCGTCACGCAGATCATCGTCATGCCGTCCTTGGCAAGCCCGACCATCGTGTCCAGCACTTCCTTAACCATCTCGGGATCGAGCGCGGACGTCGGCTCGTCGAACAGCATGGCAATCGGCTGCATGCAAAGCGCCCTGGCGATTGCGACGCGTTGCTGTTGACCGCCGGAGAGTTGCGCCGGATATTTCTGCGCCTGATTGGCGATCTTCACGCGCTCGAGGTATTTCATCGCCATTGCTTCCGCCTCTACCCTGCTTGCCCCCCGCACCCGCATCGGAGCCAGCGTACAGTTTTCCAAAACAGTCTTGTGTGGAAACAGATTGAATTGCTGAAAGACCATACCGACTTCACGTCGGATCACGTCGATCGATTTCTGATCCGCAAGCTGCGTGCCGTCGACGACGATCGTGCCTGATTGAATAGGCTCAAGGTGATTGATGCAGCGGATGAGTGTCGACTTTCCCGAGCCTGACGGCCCACATAGCACGATTTTCTCGCCACGCCTCACGGAAAGGTTGATGGACTTCAAAGCGTGGAAGGCGCCGTAATACTTGTCGACGTTTTTCATGCAGATAAGACTGTCTTGTGCGCTCACGGGAACCTTCCGCTTTCGATGAGGAGGTGGGCCTGAACGTTGATGCTCAGACCCGGTTGTGCTGTGGCGTTATTGCGCGGCGAAGGAGATACCCTTCAGTTCAGTCGGGAACTGAGGTACGTCGCTCTTGATCCATTTCTTGAACAGAGCGCGGTACTCTTCGGTCGTTTTATACGACTGAAAAAATTCGTTGAAAGCCGTGTTCCAGTCCTTCTCGCCGGGCCGCGTTGCCGCCCCGTACCATACCCCGCCGATGACGATCTTGTTCTCATATGTGCCGGGTGCCAGGCCTTCCAACCGATCAATTGCAAACTGATTGGCAGCGATCGCCGTCACCTGACCGGAAAGAAGCGACTGGATGGTCGCGGAGTCGTCGTCGAAGCGCCGAATGTCGGTACTCTTAGGAGCCACCGCACTGAGCAGTGTATCGAGCGTCGAAGAACGTGGCGTGCCCACGCTCACAGATGCTAGGTCTTTGGGAGCGGCGATCTTGGCGTCTTTCTTACCGACCACATACATCTTCGTTTCAAGGTAAGGTACTGTGAACTGGACCGACTTCGCGCGCTCTTCCGTCATGCCCAGGCCGGCAATCAGAATGTCCACCTTCTGGGCGAGCAAGGACGGGATGCGTGCCGCAAGCGAAAGCTGGGTATACTGCAATTGCAGGCCAAGGCTCTTGGCAAAAGCTTGTGCGATCTCGGCATCAAAGCCCTGCTGCGTGCCCGAGGTATCGACAAAGCCGAATGGCGGATTGTCGCCTGACACACCGACGATTAGTTTGCCGGATTTCTCGGCTTCGTCCAGGCTGCGCGCGTCAGCGCTTTGAGGCATTGCCGCTCCCAGCAGGAGTGCCAATGCGAATGCGGACATCATCGCCCTGCGACCAATCATTCCCCATTTACAATGTTCTACGTGTTTCATTTCATGCTCCTCCTGTAAGCTCCCGAATGAAAAGTTCAGCGACTGCCGGTCGCAAGTTGCCTCTCAAGCCGCCGTCCGAGCAAGGAAACCGGCCAGCAGATGACGAAATAGAGGGCTCCGACCACGCCGAAGACCAGCAGCGGTTTGTAGATGAGGTTGGACAACATCTGCCCCGAGCGGCTGAGTTCGACAAAGCCGACGATCGCGGCGAGCGACGTGCCCTTGATAAGTTGTACGAGAAAGCCAATCGTCGCAGGCAGTGACAGTTTGAGCGCCTGCGGAAGCACAATGTCGCGCATCTTCGATGCGTAGCCGAGGCCCAATGCGTGGCAGGCTTCCGATTGCCCGAACGGAACCGCCTGAATACCGCCGCGCCAGATGTCGCCAAGATAGGCGGACGCATGGGCGGTGAATGCGATCCCGACCGCAATCCACGGCGCGACTTCCAGCCCCAGAAGCGGGAGGCCGAAGAAAACCACGAATAGCTGCATCAGGAGAGGCGTACCTTGAAACAGGCCAATCCAGGCCCGGGCCAGCAATTGCAGGAATTTATGTTTTGAGGAACGGGCCAGCGCGATCAGAAAACCAAAAGGTATGCCGCCCACGAAACCGATCGCAGTCAGTAACACAGTCCATTTGAGGCTGTTCAGGAGAAAGATGAAATCGGTCAAGACCACGGCGCCCTCACTTCGTTGGGTAATGAAAGGCGCGTTGGCCTACGAGGTTCAGCAGCGCCATGACGCAGAGCGACAAAAGCAGATAGATGCCAGTGAGCGTGAAGTAGACCTCGAAGCTGCGAAAGGTGTCGTCCTCGATGCGCTGCCCGATCGACGTGAGTTCGAAAGCCGAGATCGAGGTGCAGATTGCAGTGTTCAGCGTCAGAAGAATGAACTGGCTCGTTAATGACGGATAGATCGCGCGCAATGCAGGTTTGAGGATAATGATGCGGAAGATATCCCTCGCCTTCAGTCCAAGCGCAAAGCCTGCTTCCCATTGCCCCTTCGGCACGGAATCGACTCCCCCCCGAATGATCTCGATTGCGTAGGCACCCCCGTTCAGACCGAGGGCCAGGATCGCTGTGTAAGTCTGGCTCAGTCGCACCCCGAGAAACGGTAGGGCAAAGAAGATAAAAAAAATCTGGATCAGAAACGGGGTGTTGCGTACGATTTCGACGAAGCTTGAGATCAAAAACGTCGAGATTGGCTCGTTTGCACGGCGGATCGCCACGCCTGAGATACCGATTGCAAGTGATAAGACCATGCCGCTCAACGCGAGCAGGATTGTGTAGGCCAGTCCCCAAGCGAGATCCGGCCATCGTTCGAACACGACCCAGAAGTCAAGATTGACGTTCATGGTTTCCTCTCGCGGCGAACCGCTCTCCTCCAAAGCGCCGACGACAGTTCCACGTCCAGGGAACCGCGCCTCATTTCTCTACGAGGCCCGTCAGCGAGGGCGCTCGCCGCTGAATGCCTTACCAAGCAATGTGCGGATTGCCTGCCTGTCGAACGGTTTCGGCGCCCAGTAAGGATTGGCGACGGCAAGCTCGGCGGCGCGATCAAGCCATTCTTCGCGCATGCCGATCTCTGCCAGGCGCCTCGGCGCACCGATATCGATTGCGAGTTGCTGGAGCCCTTCGGCAGCGCTGCCTCCCGTTTTCAAGGCACGGCGCACGGCTGCCATTGCCTCCGGCACGGTCTCAGCGACATAAGCCGTCGCATAGGGAAGGATAATCGTGTGCGTTTCGGCGTGCGGCAGGTCGAATGAGCCACCGAGCGTGTGGCAGAGTTTATGGTGGATCGACATGCTGACCGATCCGAGGCACGTACCGGCCAGCCAGGCGCCGTAAAGCGCAAGCCGCCTTCCTTCAGTATTTTTGGGATGCCGCGTAATGAGCCGCATCGCCCTTGCGATACTGCGGATCGACTCTTCTGCCATAAGGGCAATGATCGGATTCCCGTCCGGTGCGTAGAGTGCCTCGACGGCATGCGCGATCGCATTCATGCCGCTCGTGACGCTGAGCGAATGCGGCAGCTCCATCGTCAGATCGACGTCATAGATTGTCGTGGCCGGAAGAATGGCCGGGTCACGACGCGTGGTCTTGGTGCCGTCTTCCGTCTCGCCGAGAATCGGGGTCATTTCGGACCCGGCATAGGTCGTTGGAATGGCGATTTGCGGAAGTCCTGTCCGCACCGAGAGCGCCTTACCCAGCCCAATTGTTGAGCCGCCGCCGATCGACACGATGCCATCGGCTCCCAACGCGCGAAGATCCTCAACAGCCGCTTTGGTCACCTCTACCGGCGTGTGCATGACCGCGCGCGCACAAATGCCGATAGCCGCGTCGCCGAGATGGTTCGTTATGAGCTCTGCTGCTTCGGTCTGCTGCTTGGTGCAGAGCACAAGGACGCGCCTCATCCCCAAACGATCCGCCTCGGCTCTCACATTGAGGATTGATCCGGCACCGAATACAACGCGATTGGACAAAGCCTGAAAAACAAAGCTCTCTGGTGTCATGGCCTGAGCTCCGGACTCAGTACGAAATCATATTCGAGTAAGAGATAAGGAACCGCCATCTCGGTACCGTCCGGAGCCAAACCCGGTTGGCACTCACGGTAGTTGGTAATCAGCGAGTTCTTGACACCGAACACGACGTCGCTGTCGAGGTAGGGATCCCCCTCGATGAACACGTGGGTAACAAGCGTTTCCTGTCCTTCCGCGGCAATCATGAAATGCACGTGCTCCGGGCGATAGGGATGTCGCCCCTGCGCGGCGAGCATTTCGCCGACCGGCCCGTCGTCCGGGATCGGGTAGAATTTCGGTCGTACCGACCAGAACCAGAATCGACCCCGGTCGTCCGCGCGAAAGCGAGCCCGCATCTTGAGATCCTCGCGGCGCTGGACGTCATAGAATCCTTCGTCGTCCGAATGCCAGGAATCAATAGTCGCTCCGGCGAGCGGCCGGCCCGAAACATCGCAGACAGTCCCCGAAACGAACATTGGCACACCGTCAACCCCGGTGGACATGTTAGCACCGAGCGGAAGCTCCGGCCGTTGCTCCACAAAGAAGGGGCCGAAAACCGTCGTCTCCGTTGCGCCTTTCGGCTTGCGGTGATTGATGGCGTCGACAAGCATCGACACGCCAAGCGTATCCGACAGAAGAATGAACTCCTGCCGAACATTGGAGCACATCTGCCCGACCCGAGTCAGGAAATCGATTCCGAATTCCCACTCCGCCTGGGTCGGCTCAATTTCTCGCACGAAGGCGTGCAAGTGCCGGACGATGGCTTCGCTGACGTCTCGCACCCTGGCGTCCGGCGTTCGGGAGATTGCCTGCAGCACTTCGTCGGTAATTGTGGTTTCGTCCAAATCGCGCATGACGCAAGCCCTCCTCTCGAAGGTATTTCCTCTCTTCAGAAGGTCGGCTTGCCGCTCAACCACTCGGCACCCTTGGTATAGAGTGCTTCAACCTCGGGGCCGACCAGCCCTGGCATGTCGAGCTTGACCTTGTAGCCAATGGCCGCCTGGAGATAGGCGAGGTGCCGGTAGCCCTCCGGAAACGTCTTCAGGCGTTCACCGTCGAGCTTCGGTGGCTTCGTCGGATCCACCGGGTCGATCCGGTCCTTTTCATAGATCGGCTGGCGCACAAATATCGCCCACTTACCGTTACGCCGCTCGATGAAATCATAGAAGCGCCCGGTGCAAACCACATCGCAGAGGATCCCCTCAACGTCCGCACGCTGATTGATCGTCATCTTCGTCTGCGCAATCGCCCTGTCACCTTGAACGTCGATCGAGCTCCCGCCGAGGAAATGCAGAATGCGCACGCCCTTCTCGAAACCCTTGACGCTCATGTCGATGAACTGCTCGGGAGTGCCCTGGAACCAGGTGGCCATCATTCGGCCATCGGGATGCCAGCACGTGCGGAACCGTTCCCAGTCGCACGCGTCCCGCCATACCGCCCAGTTTTCGAGGAGATCTCTTATCTCGAGCAAGGTCTCTCGTTCCGTCGTCATTACAATCCTCCTGATCAATTGATGTTCGTGTATATAAACTTGTTCTGTATGTAAACACCGATTTCGGATTTGGCGATGGAAATCTCGTCTAGACCGATATTGGTTCCGGACTGCATCCGACGACGGCAGGCGCTGGAACCATATTTGAGAAGCGGGCACGCGGGTTCGGATGCAGCAGTTCAAGCAGTAACGCGAGCCAAAAACGGCAAAAGGTGCTCGATCACAGCGTCAGGAGAGAATTCTGGCAGAAGATGCCCGCCATCGACCGCATAGCCGCTGACGTCATCTGCCCAGCGACGCCAGATGTCGATTGGAGAGGAACCACTCGCCGTCTTCCGCTTCGGCCACAGGACCGAAACGGGGCACTGCAGTTTTCGACCTGCCTCAATGTCAGCAGCGTCGATTTCTCGGTCCTCGAACGCTGCGGCTCGGTAGTCTTCGCAGATTGCATGACGAACGGCAGGATCATTAAAAGCCGCTCGATAGGCTTTAAGAGCGTCCGGCTCGAACCGCTCCAAGGATCCCGCCATGCCTAATAGCGTTGCGTCAATGAAACCAATGGGATCGGCGGCAAGCAAGCGCTCGGGGAGACCGTTCGGCTGTGCGAGCATGAACCAATGGAAGGCGTTTATCGCAAAAGCAGAGTCAACGGCGGCAAAAGCATCCAGCGTCGGGATGACGGTCAAGGATGTATACCCGCACACCCGATCAACAAAATCCAATGCCAACCGATAACCGACCCGCGCACCACGGTCATGACCCACAACAGCAAACTTCGAATGCCCAAGAGCATCCATCATGTCGACAAGCGTTCTCGCGGATTGTCGCTTGGTCCATGTCGTGTGGGCTTTTAGGATGCGGCTGTCGCCGTAACCGGGAAGGTCAGGGACGATGACCCTGTATCTTTCTGCCAATACGGGAGCAACGAAGCGCCAGGCAATGTGTGTTTGCGGATAACCGTGGAGGAGCAGCACCGGCGGACCTGAGCCGCCGATGACGCCCGCGAATTTCACATCGCGTGTGTGAATCTTGAGATTCTCAAAACCTTCGAACATTGCTAACCCTCTTTAGTGAACGAGGGTTATACCTATTTATGAATTAGATCACAATTGTGAACCAATCGATCAATCTTGAAATCTTGCTCGCAGCGTGGCGACCGCGCGTGTCAAAGTCGCTTCGCAAAGCGTCCTCTTTTCCTTCGTAAAACGCGCAACCGGAGTCGCAATGTTCAATGAGCCGATCGCGAGACCCGAGGGGCTCAGGATAGCTTTCGCAATGCCATTGATGCCCGGCGTGAACTCCTCATAAACATACGCAAATCCAGTGCTTTTAATTTGTTCAAGTTCTTCGCGCAGTCGATCGACTGACGTGATTGTTTTTGGCGTGATCTTTTCGAACTTCACTCTCGCCAGATATTCCTCCAGCATCACGGCGGGTAGATAGGCGAGCAGTGCTTTGCCACCGGACGTCGCATAAAGTGGCGCAATATCGCCTTCACGCATCGTGATGTTCAAGCGGTGGGTACCGTTGACGCTCGCCACAACTTCTGACCTATCGCCTTTGAGAAAGTTGAGCGCACAGGTCTCCTCTGTTTCGTTCGCAATCCATGAAAGGACCGGGCCCGCCGCCGTAAGGAGATCGCCGCTGTCATTCTCTCTCTTTGCGAGTTTTGCGATCGACGGTCCCAAGCGGTATCCTTTTGAGAGCGGCGCGTAGTCCAAGTAACCTCGTTTCAACAAGGTCTTGAGCAACTGGGTGAGGCTGCTTTTCGGAATCGCCAATTCTTCGGCAATCTCGGCGTGGGTCTTTTCAGCGTCCCAGCGGCCGAGGCATTCGAAAAGATCCAAGACGCGAGTCGCCGACTTTACGCTGCTCGACAGCACGTCAGCTCCGCCCACGTCTTTTTCATTCTTCATTGTTGTATTCACGGCGCCTTAGCTCATTTGAAAAATTGATTGCGGTGAAAAGGTATGCTGTGGAGCGACCGATGCACAAGTAGCCGTCATCGGAATTCTATCGTTATCATTCGAAGGCGAATTTCAACGTGTAGCAGGCGCTCGCCAGACCTCCTCGACCGCTAGCAAATTACCTTACCCATAACTCCTCTTCTGCCTTCTCCCAATCAGTTGTCTTGGCGATGTAAGTCTCGATCTCACGCCAAAACTCTACAGGAAGCGGTTGCGAAAGGAGAGTTCTGGTCTCTCTGAATTCCTGGACCGACTTGGCGCCGAACACGACGGATGAGACCGCCGGATGACGCAATGGGAATTGCAGGGCGGCGGCGGCAAGAAGAACCTCGTATTTGCGGCAAATCCCTTCGAGCGCCTTGACCTGGCGCAACACCAGCGGCGTTGCCGGACGCATATCGTAAAAGGCGTCTAGGCGAGCACCGGTCGCCAGAATGCCGGAGTTAAACGGCGAGGCCGCAATCCACGAGATATTGTTGTGTAGGCAATGGTCCAAGAGAGGCGCGCTATTGGTCCGAAGAAGCGAGTACTCGCCCGCCGGCATCATGACGTCCAAGCTAACGGCCCGTGCAAATTGCAGGCATGCACGCCAATCCATGGCTGCAACACCCACAGCCCGTATGAGACCTTCCTCTTTCAATCGCCGTAGGGACGGATATGCTTCATCACATGCCTGTTTGAAAAGTCTGTCGAAGTCTTCTCCGCAAAGTCGGCGGTCAAGATCGTGGACAAAAACGGCATCAAGCCGTTCCACTTTCAGTCGCTTTAAGCTCCGTTCAACAGAACGGCGTGTCGCATCTCCGGAATAGTCGAAGAAGCTTCTTCTGTTTTCCGTGTCGATACTTGAACCCGTGTGATTTTGGTAGCGTCCGATTTTGGTAGAGAAACGAATGTCTTCGCGCGAGACGTGTTCAAGCGCCACGCCGAGCCGTCGCTCACTTTCTCCCCCCAGATACAGGGCAGCCGTATCAAAGTACCGAACGCCGTCGCTCCAAGCCTCCTGTATTGTTTTGATGAACGCGTCCTCTCCGCCCTCATTCGCAAGACTGCCCGCACCCAAACCCATCGTGGGAAAACGTGCGGACGTTGTCGTGGCCGAGTGCAATTAGGTACCCTCCTATGATGTCGGCATAAATCCGCTACACGATCTCGATTTCCGAAAGGAACGACCGCAGCACCTTACCGGCGATCCTGCCCTGCTCGCGAAAATCGAGCCCCCGCAACCGCGCGGTCGGCGCTTCCAGACTGATAGGAATGTGGGCTGGAAGCGCAGCGAGAAGTTCCTTGACCGGAAGTTGTCCTTCACCCGGCAAAAGTCGGTCTTCTCTCGCCTCGCGCCGTCGCTCGTCGATTGTCTGCGGCGCCTCGGATCGTCCGTCGCAAATTTGAACATACGAAAAGAGTGATGGGTGATATGGTGCGACATCACGGGATGTAGCCCCTGACCGGAAGAATTGGAGCGCGTCGATCAACAGACCCAGGTTGCCAGCGCCGACGGCATTCACGGTCGCCGCAGCGCCTCCCAGCGAATTGACGCTGCAATAGGTGATGAACTCTAACATGATTTTCAGGCCGAGGGGTTCGGCAAGCGCGCACAGCGCGGCGAGATTTACCCGTAACCGCTCCTCATTTTCATCGTTCCCCACGACTAAAACGAACCTACCGCCGAGTTCCGCTGCAGCTTCCAATGCAGGCAACAGACTGCGGACATCAGTGCCTGGACTCAGCCAGATCGCTTCGATGTCAAGAAGTTTCACTCCAGAGTCTGAGAGCTTTCGGCGGATTGCTCCTATCGCACCAGCTTCCGAAAGAACATCCACCAGGGGATCGCCCACACGTGGGGCGACGAGACGAATTCCACAATGGCTGAAGCCTCCGCAGGCCGCTGCCTCGATCAACTGCAGCGGATGGGCATTGATCATCATGAGATGATGGAATGAGAGCGCAGTCATCATGGTCTCCGAAACGCTTGAGTGTGCAAACTTGGCCGGGGTTCAGATACTGAAATTCACCACAACTAGGGATAGTCGATTCTGAAGTAGTCCTCATGAAGCCGAACATCGTTTGGAATTGACGCAGGGCGATATGAAGCCCTTTTCCTGCCAGCTCAATGCGAGAATTGGCCTGGTGCCGGGATCTTCAAGTGGCAGAGGCACGTTAATCGATCGCCAAGAGGAAGGAAAGAGGAAACTGTTTACAATTATGAACTGATTTCTTAAAGAGAACAAAGAAGAGTATGCAGCGGGATATCGAGACCCTCGCATGCTCCCGCAAAACGCGACATCCGGGTAAAGCAAGAAGGGCCGCATATGAGTGAGAATTCGAGATTGAACCTCTGGATGCTCAACGGGAAAACCAGAATTGTCGGCGTCGTCGGCGACCCTGTCGAACAAGTCCGTTCGCCCTTGCCGTTGAGCGAGATGATGCAGAGGCGGGCGTTTAATGCAATACAACTCCCTTTTCACGTCACTCCGCAAGATCTTCGAACGTTCGCGGAGGGGATGAAGCGTGTTGGAAATCTCGCGGGACTTGTCTTTACCGTTCCTCACAAGATCGCAGCGATGGATTTGGTCGACCGACTGACGCCGGTAGCGGAGGCGGCGGGTTCTGTTAATGCTATCAGACGTGAGGCAGATGGACTCTGGCTGGGCGACAATTTTGATGGTGCCGGATTTGTATCCGGGCTCCAGGCAGAGGGACATCAGATCGAGGGGCGGTCGGCTTTCGTCGCTGGCGTCGGGGGCGCTGGCACTGCCGTCTGCGCCGCATTAGCTCAAGCGGGCATTTCAAGACTTCGGATATTTGATATTGCTGAGGCGCGTACGAAGGGGGTAAAAGAGCGGCTCGGCCGGCACTTTCCTTCGGTCAATGTCGAGATCTTGCGCCTGCCTGACCCGTCTGCCGTTGATATCGCTATCAATGCGACTGCCTTGGGGATGGGATCGGAAGATCCACTACCCTTCGGTGTGGAGGAACTCTCCGCCCACACTGTGGTCGCTGAGGTTGTTATGAAGCCGCCCGTAACCCGGCTTTTGCGCCTGGCCGAGGAAGCAGGACATCGCGTGTGCAAAGGCGAAAACGTCATGCTCCACCAGTTGAAACCTACGGCACAATTTTTTGAGGTGGCGTCGACATTCTAGGAGCGACCGGTGCGAGCGATAGGTCGATAGGTCGGCCGTGCGCATCCTTCCACCCACCGCCACGGAAGCAGGCCGACAATCCAATCAGTTTAAGAAAGCCGGTTTCGCAGCGCAATGAGACAAGACAACATCGCAAACGCGATCTCAGCGGCCGATAGCCTTTTTCCGGAGAATTTTGAAAGTTCACCGGAGCTTTTCCAGATAGAGAACCGGCGGAGGAGTAATTGAGCGATTGTGCCCGCCGTAGACTGGCCTGCGACACCATTTGCTTCGGGGACATTAACCGCGCAAAGGGATGAACCGCTCCCCTCAGGACGCGTCGCCGGATTTTAACGTTGCATCGGGCGATGCGCCAATGTTACTATGAATTCGTTTACATACATGAACATCTTGGGAGGATGAGATGGACTTTACACGACGTTCCGCGCTGGCCGCGGGAACGCTGCTTGGAATAGCGGGCTTGTTTCCGCCACTTGCGGCTCGCGCTCAATCTGCGCCTGCAGTGAAGAGGGGGGGAACCATTACCGCATCGATGGATCTTGAGCCGGTGAGCCTGTATCCGTTGAAGGGGAACGCGCCCGGGGTTGACCGATACATCATGAACCAGATCTTCGATGCTCTGTTTCGCATCGAGCCGGACGGTTCGATTTCTCCAGGACTGGCAACCAAATACGAATACAGCGACGACAATAAAGTGCTGACGCTGACGCTGAGGGCCGGCGTCAAGTTCCATGATGGAACACCCTTCGATGCAGAGGCGGCCGCATTCAACATCATGGCGGCCAACGATCCGAAAACCGTTGCCACACATGCCAAGGACTTGGCCGAGATTGACAAAGCAGAGGCTATAGATCCGACCACCTTGCGGCTCACGCTCAAGAAACCGTCCGGGGCGATTCTTGCGGTTCTCGGCACAGAGCCTGCCATGATGTGCTCCCCGACTGCCATGAGAGAAAAAGGGGATGCATTCGGGCGCAATCCGGTTGGCACTGGTCCTTTCAAGTTCAAGTCGTGGGCTTCGGGCGAAGCTATCGAATTGGACCGCTTCGAAGACTATTGGGAAAAGGGTCAAGATGGTAAGTCGCTCCCCTATCTTGATGGCATGAAAATGCGTTTCATCTCGAATAACGCCACGAAGATCATCGAAATGCAGGGCGGGAACCTCACGCTCGCCGACGCGATCACGCCCCGGGACGCGGAGAAGCTCAAGAGCGACGCGCGCATCAAGCTCCTGGATCCGCCCGGTGGGATACAGTCCTGGATTTCGTTCAACACTCAAAAGGCTCCCTTCGACAACGTGCATGTGCGCAGGGCAATCGTCGCGGCGATCAACCGGCCGGCGTTGCTGCAAGCAATCGCGCTCGGCAAGGGTGCAACACCACCGGTGATGTTTGCGCCGAACGAGTGGGCCTATAGCGAAAAACCAGCGCCCAGCGACTACAGCGTTGACCTCGCCAAGAAGGAGCTCGAACTCGCTGGGGTGGGGCCGAACTTCTCTTGCACTTTGAGCGTCATTCAGCGCGATCCGGACGTCCAAATTGCCCAGATTCTCCAGGCTATGCTGTCACAGGCCGGCATCAAGCTGAATGTTCAGGTCTCCGAGCGCCAAGCCTGGGTTCAGTCCATCATGGATGCGAAATTTGAAATCGGCCTGGGTCGCTGGGCCATCCCCTATCCGGATCCAGATCAAATCTGCGGCTCGGTGCTTGGCCGTGGGGCGCTCAATTGGGCCAATCTGCGCGACGACGAAATCAAAGGCATGGCGATCAAGGCCGCGCAGAGTGTCGATCGCGAAACGCGAAAGAATGTATACCACGACATCCAGTCGAGATTGATCGATCAGGCTTATTACCTGTTCCTCATCATGCGCGGGGTCAATCACATTTCGAGCTCCCAGCTTCACGGCGTAAGGTTCGAGTCGAACGGTCCTTGGTATCTCTCCTCGGCGTATCTGGCGTGATCAGCGATAGCGATAGAAACGTCGTTGCGATGCGACCGGCATCGGAGGAACGCTCCGAGCCGGCACGTTCGCTCGTCCTTAGCGTTGAGAACTTGAGTGTCGCGTTCGGGGCATTGCATGTGGTTTCCGGCGTGTCGTTCGAGCTTCACGAAGGCGAAACACTGGCGATCGTCGGGGAGTCGGGTTCCGGAAAGTCCGTAACAAGCCTTGCAATGCTCGGGCTTCACGGCGCCAAAGCAAAAGTGGACGGGACAATCGTGTTCCGCCACGGCGACCGGTCCTTGAATATCGCCGTCCAGCCCGAGAGCGTCTTGCGCGACCTCCGCGGCCGCGAGATGTCGATGATCTTCCAGGAGCCGATGACGTCGCTCAACCCGGTTCTTCGCATCGGAGAGCAACTGGCCGAAGTGCTTCACAATCACGGCAAGGTCAGCACTACGGATGCCCGAGAGCGAGCGTTGGCGATGCTGCGAACCGTCGGCATCAGCAATCCGGAGCAGCGGCTGCGCGCTTACCCCCACGAGCTTTCGGGTGGCATGCGCCAACGCGTGATGATCGCCATGGCGCTCATGAAGTCTCCAAGAATCCTCGTCGCCGATGAGCCGACCACCGCTCTCGACGTCACTATCCAGGCTCAGATACTCGACCTCTTGAGGACACTGCAGCGGCAGATGAAGATGGGCATCATCTTCATCACGCATGATCTTGGCGTCGTGGGTGAGATCGCCGATCAGGTCGCAGTGATGTATTCGGGGCGGATCGTCGAGCAGGGACCAGTCGAGGCCATACTGAAGGCGCCACGCCACCCCTATACCCGGGCGCTCATGGATTCCGTCCCCCATGTGGGTGCCGATGGCGAGCGCGTGCCGCTGACGTCGATTTCCGGATCGATTCCGAATTTGGCCAGACCACCGGCCGGCTGCCGCTTCCATCCGCGATGTCCGTATGCCGTTGCCGGTCGCTGCGACCAAGACGAGCCCGCGCTCGAGGCGATCGACCCGAGACGGCGCGTTCGCTGTGTCCGCTGGAACGAACTGTCTCTGTCGAGGGAGGAGATCTGATGCAGGACACGCTTATTTCCGTATCCAACCTGACGAAATGGTTTCCGTCCCGCGAAAGGGGTGGCAAGCCGGTTCAAGCGGTGACGGACGTTTCCTTCGACCTAAAACGCGGGGAAGTCCTGGGTCTGGTGGGTGAATCCGGTTCCGGCAAATCGACGATCGGCCAGAGCATCATCCGCTTACACAAGCCGGATAGCGGGCGCATCGATATCGACGGCATCGATTTCGCCGGTGCATCGGAGCGTGCTCTGCGGCGCCACCGGAAGCTCATCCAGATGGTGTTTCAAGATCCGAGCTCTTCGCTCAATCCGCGGATCAGGATCGGTGATGTCCTGTTTGAAGCGCTTGCTATCCACGGGATCGGCAGCACCCGGCAGGAGCGGCGCAAACGGGTGGCCGAACTCCTCGACATGATCGGCTTCGGTCCGGACTTTGCGCAACGCTATCCGCACCAGCTTTCCGGCGGCCAGCGCCAGCGGGTCGGCATCGCGCGTGCGCTTGCCGTGGAGCCCAAGGCCTTGATCGCGGATGAGGCAGTTTCGGCGCTCGACGTCTCCATCCAGGCGCAGATCATTCAATTGCTGGCCGATCTGCGTCGCAAGCTGTCGTTCACGCTGATTTTCATCTCCCACGATATGAACGTCGTGGAATATATTTCTGATCGGGTGGCCGTTCTCTACCTCGGCCGCATCGTCGAAATGGGGCCGGCCCGCGATATCTTCAAAAGACCGAGGCATCCCTATACCGAAGCACTCCTTTCGGCGATCCCCGATCCCTCATCGCGAAAGAGAGAGCGGATCATCCTTCAGGGTGACATTCCCAATCCGAGCAACCCGCCATCCGGTTGCGTCTTCAGGACGCGCTGTCGTCACGCCGTGGAACGATGCGCCACCGCAGTTCCACCCTTGGCACAGGTGCTCCCCGGACACCAGTCGGCCTGCATCCGGCAGGAGCTTTATCAGAACGATATGGGACAATGGTCATGAAGCGTCTCATCGATTATCTGGCACAATTGCTACCTTTGCTGCTGATTGTCAGCATTGTCGCTTTCGTCCTCATCGATCTTTTGCCTGGCGATGCGGCGATGGAGCGTGTGGGACTCGATGCTACACAGGAGCAGCTTCAACGGGCGCGCGAGGAAATGGGCCTGAACGATCCCTTGCCGTTGCGCTACATTTATTGGCTCGAGCGCGCTGTGCAGGGAGATCTCGGGCGATCGCTGCGTAGCGGAGAGCCGGTGACCGCGACCCTTGTCAGGCGCGTGCCGGTAACGGTCGAACTGGCCTTGTTCGGCACCGGCCTGGCGGTGTTGATTGGTGTCCCGGCCGGCATCTTGGCGGCCGTATTTCGCAACGGCCGAATCGACGCAATCGTCAATCTGCTCGCGCTCTCTGGCATGGCCGTGCCTTTCTTCTGGCTCGGTCTGCTACTCATTATGCTGTTCTCGCTGAAACTTCAATGGGTACCTCCGTCCGGCTATGTCAGCTTTGCCGAGGATCCTCTCGGCAACCTGAAATTCATGGCTCTTCCGTCCTTGACGATCGCCGTCGCGTTTGCTGCGACGCTGATGCGGCAGACGCGCGCCTCGATGCTGGAGGTACTGACGGCGGATTACATCCGGACCGCCCGCGCCAAAGGGACGTCCGAACGCCGCGTGATCCTGAAGCACGCGCTCCGCAATGCCCTCATTCCGATCATTACCGTCATGGGTCTGCAGATGGGTTCGCTGCTCGGCGGCGCGATCGTGACGGAAACGGTCTTCGCATTGCCGGGCCTGGGGCGGATGATGGTGGACGGTATCTTTCAGCGCGATTTCCCGAGCGTTCAAGGCGCGCTGCTGGTCATCATTATCGCGGTGGTCGTGACAAATCTCATCACCGACGCCTGCTATCGTCTGGTCAACCCGAGGATCAAGTGATGGCGGTTACCGAGCTTCACACAGGTGCGGTCGCCACTCCGGCGGAAATATCCAAGAGCCCCAACGCCGGCATGGTTCGCCGCGTTCTTTTGACGTGGCAAGGCGCTGTCGGCGCTTCCATTTTGGCTGTCGCTCTCTTTTGCGCGATCTTCGCGCCATGGATCGTGCCGTATTCGTCGGCCGACATCGACTATATGGCCATCATGATGCCGCCCGACCATATGCACCTATTCGGGACGGACGAGGTTGGCCGCGACATTCTCAGTCGCTGCATCGAAGGCGCTCGCACGTCGCTAATCGTGGTCTTCTCCGCAGTCGCATTTTCCGCGGTGGTCGGCATGGCTATCGGCCTCGTCGCAGGCTGGGTCGGAGGGCTGACGGAAAAGGTTCTGATGCGCGTCATGGACGCCGTCCTCGCCTTTCCTCTGATCGTGCTCGCTCTAACGATCATCGCGATCCTCGGCCCCAGTCTTTCGAATGCGATCCTCGCGATCGGTATCGTGAAGATCCCGCATTTCGCTCGTCTGACGCGCGGCGAAGTGCTTTCGCTCAAGGAGTTGGACTACATCAAGGCTATGAAGACGCTGGGCGCGAGCGAAGCGCGCATCCTGTTGCGTCATATCCTTCCCAACTCTATCGGCCCGGTTCTTGTCTATGTCTCGATTGCAGCCTCGCTCGCACTGATGACGGAAGCCTCGCTCTCTTTCCTTGGACTCGGCGTTCAGCCGCCCACGCCAAGCTGGGGAGGCATGGTGGCGGTCGGCATGCAGAACTATCAGTTCTGGTGGATGAGCATCTTCCCAGGCCTGGCGATTTTCTTGACCGTCTTTGCATTCAATCTTCTCGGGGATGCCATCCGCGATGCGGTGGATGCCCGCCTTCAATGAGAGGGGCAAACTATGATGGATTTCGAAGGCGCTGCAATGTTGGCGTTGTGGAATGGCGTAACCGCTGAACGGCAAGCGGAATACGACCTTTGGCACACACGCGAGCATGTGCCGCAGCGGCTTGGCGTTCCTGGTATACGCGGTGCGCGGCGATACACTCGCCTGAGAGGTCCGATGCCAGAATATCTGACATTGTACGACGTTGACCGAATAGAAGTGTTCGAGAGCGCGCCTTACCGTTACCTGATCGACAATCCAACGCCTTGGTCGCGCTCGATGCGCCCCTCATTCGAAGGCTTTTTCCGGCTTTGTTGCGACCGTCTCCTGACAGTCGGTGGGGGAATGGGATGTGTCGCCGCAGAGATAACGTTTGATGACGACTTCGACATCCGTGCCCCAGACATGCTGCGCCTTCTCGGCGAAATGGGCCGAGTACCGGGCATAACCGCCATTCATGCCATCAGAACCGATCGGTCGGTCGCCGGCATGCCTTTCGCCATCGGCGGCGCGAAACCAGCATTTCCGGACGGCGGGGCCCTGATTCTGGAAAGCTACGGTGCAACCGAGCTTGATCAAGCTCTTGAACGGTTCCGCGCTGCGGCCGCAGACACGATCTCGGCCGAGAAATGGGCCAGCCTCACAACCTACTCGTTGGCCTATGCGATCGAAAAGCCGTCGCTGGAGCGTGTAGTGACCATCGGACCGGATGCCGTCGCCGACGCGGGTTTGGTGTCGGAGTGAGCGGCCTCATTGAAATGCCTGACGGCGTACGCGTCTATACACGCACAGCTGGTCATTCCGATGCGCCCGCAGTCTTGTTCCTGCACGGCATTCTGCAGTCTCACATCTGCTGGGAATACCAATTCGCGGATCCACGGCTCTTGAAGCGGCATCTGATTGCTTTTGACCTTCGCGGCCATGGTGGCTCTGACAAGCCGGAGGATCCGGAGGCCTACCGCAAGCCTGGCGTCTGGGCCGACGAACTGGCGGCGGTCATCAAAATGACCGGCGCAAGAAAGCCCGTGCTCTGCGCCTGGTCGTTCGGTGGACGTGTCGTTCTCGACTACATCGAGAAATACGGCCAGAATGACATTTCGGGGATTGTGCTAGCGAACTCGGCTGCAAAAACTGGCGGACAATTCCGGAGCGAAACCAGTGCTCGTTTACTGCCCATGGCGGCGAGCGAGGATTTTGCCGAAATGCTGAACGCGAGGATCGCATTTCTTAAGGCTTGTTTCCATAAGGCGCCTCAGCCGGAATGGCTGGAGCGGTGTATTGCCTACAATTTCGTAACGCCTGCTGCCGTCCTGCGATTGATAACAGGACAGGCTGTTGACCATGACGGAACGCTGGCCTCGATCCGGATTCCCACGCTCATCATTCATGGCCAGTGCGACCCATTGATCTCTCCGGCGGTCGCTGAGCATGTGCTGACCATTTTGCCCAGTGCGAAGCTGCTTCGTTACGACGATATAGGCCATTCGCCATTCGCCGAGTGCCCAGACCGGTTCAACACCGATCTCAACGATTTTCTCGACAACATCGAACTAATCTAGCAGCGGAGTAACATCATGTCTGATGCGACCACCATATCCTCCCACGACACCGCGATCGTTACCGGCGGCGGCGGAACCCTCGGCAGCGCCATCTCTCTCGAACTGGCGCGCTTGGGATATAAACGTGTGGCGATCGTCGATTTCGATGCTGAGAAAAGCCGAACAGTGGCGGGCAAGATCTCCAGCGAGGTCCCCACGGCCGAGGTCGTCTGTATCGACGCGGACCTGACCGATCCGGCTGCACCCTCAGCGATCGTCAGCAGGCTGCTGGAGCCAGGGCGCAGGATATCATGTATCGTCAACAACGCCGCCGCGAACCGGCGCGGCGGGGCAGGAGAGCTTGCGCGGTCTGACTGGGACCTGGTCATGTCGATGAATATCGGCGCGCCGATGTATCTCTGCCAGGCTGCCATTGCGCATTGGCGGGAGACAGGCGCCGGCGCATCCGTGGTCAACATCACCTCGCGCGCCTGGCTAGCCGGTTCCGGCGTGGCCTATTCTGCCAGCAAGGCCGGCCTGGTCGGCCTCACACACGCCTTATCGGTAGAATTGGGCCCGCTGGGCGTTCGCGTGAACGCCGTCGGCCCGAGTTATATCGAAAGCCCGTTCAATGGCATCGTGAAAACGGAGGAAGAGCTTCAGCGCATCGGCGAAGTGCAGCGGCGAATGACGTCGCTCGGGCGGCTCGGCACGGCGCAGGACGTCGCTCACATGGTCGCCTTTCTCGCGTCCGAAAAGGCGAAGTTCATCACAGGCGAAACGATCTATGTTGCAGGGGGAGCCCAGCTTCCGCCAAATGCCAACGCCTCCAGAGCCTACGGTCTATGACCACTGGCCTCAGGTCGCTCTCAACTCCCGCGGCGATCTGCCATATTCCAGGCTGAAGGCATTGGAAAAGTGGGATGGGCTGGCAAAGCCGAGGTCGAGCGCGATCTCGGTCAGGCTTTGGCGCGTGTCGACAATGCGCTCGCGCGCCAGTGCCAGACGGCGCGACATCACATATTGATGCGGCGTGATGCCAAGAGCAATGCGGAACGACTCGCTGAAATGTGACGGTTTCAGCTCGGCGAGCGCGGCCAGTTTCGCAAGCTGATGCCGCTGTCCCGGATCATCCTCTATGGCGCGCAACACTCGTTTCAGCCGCCAATCCGTAAGTCCGCTCGCTGGCACTTCATGCTTCTGCGCGCGCATCGAAATCAACTCCGACGAGAGCATGTCAACGAGTTGCTCCAACAGACAGCTAAGGTCCGCGGCTTCGTCGGCTCTCATTGTCACGGACACTATTTCGCTAAGCAACCGGCTCAAATTATCGCTTTGAAAATCCAGCTCTGTCTGTCCCAAGTGAAGAGCCGAGGGAAGGAACAGCAATAGATATGTCCAACTTCCAGGAGGGCGGGCGCTTCTCACCGTCGCGCCGGCCGGCACAAATCGGATCCAATCCCGATGATGGGCGACAATCTGCTCCTTACCTGCGCCGACCGCATTGCGAAAGCCGTATCTGGGCCCCTCGCACAGGAACGTCAAGGCATCCACCGCCGGGCGAAAAAGCCCCGTCGTCCAGTCGCGCGCACTGCTGGTGACCACTTCCGCACAAGCATTGCCAGACGATAGCGAGGCGTGAACTTTTCGCGTACTTTCGTGCTGGAGCAGGGACTTTTGAACAACTTGCATGGGTCTGGAACTGGCAAAGATCATTCTGTACAGCACGTTCACCACATGGCGACTGCTGTCGAGACAGTTTCATTCGCAGCCTAACCTTTATCGGAGAAATTTGAAAGTCTGCTTGGACGCTTCCCGGTAGGTAGGGTCAACGGAGGAACCGTTGATCATGCCAAAATCAATCGATTGCGACATTCATCCCGCCTTGGCGTCGGTCAAGGAGCTCATCCCATTTCTTGATCCGTACTGGCGGGAAATGGAGGAAAGCCGCGGCACGAATGCTCTTTACATGTCGAGTTATCCGCCGGCCATGCCACTGTCGGCGGGGCTGGGATGGAAGACCGGAGACCCTCTGCCTGGTGCCGACGTCGAAGCGGTACGCCGACAGGTGCTCGATGTCGGCGGTTGCGATGCCGCGATCTGCAATTTGCTGTCAGGTGCAGCGATGGTGGCCAATCCTTATTATGCGGCCGCTCTCTGTCGGGCTATGAATGACTGGCTTGCTGAGACCTGGCTCGCCCAAGACCGACGGTTCCGCGGCTCCCTCGTCGTTTCGATCAACAACGTTCCCGCGGCGGTCGAGGAGATCGAGCGCCGCGCCGGTGACTATCGCTTCGTGCAGGTGCTGCTCTATCTCGGTGGCGAAACGCCCCTTGGACGAATGCAGTTCTGGCCGATCTACGAAGCTGCGGAAAAGGCCGACTTCACTATCGGCATCCATCCCGGCACAGCCTACCGTCACGCGCCGACACCGACGGGCTGGCCCTCATTCAGGGCCGAGGATTACGCAAACATTCCTTCGGCCTTCGAAAGTCAACTGATGAGCCTCATCAGCGAAGGCGTTTTTCAGAAATTTCCGAAACTCCGCGTGGTGCTGTTGGAATCCGGCGTGACGTGGCTGCCCGTCTTCATGTGGCGTTATGCGAAGCTGTGGCGGGGCACACGACGGGAAACGCCCTGGCTCGACCGTTCGCCCGAGGAGATCATTCGCCAACAGGTCTTTGCTTCGCTTGCTCCCGTCGATGCCGCCGATCCGGCGCGCGGGATCGAGCAACTTTGTGAAGCGGCCGGTTCGGACGGCATGTGGCTCTATGCGAGCGACCACCCACATTGGCAATTCGATGATCCCGATCCCTTCCGTGGTCTTTCGTCTTCGCTGCGGGAAAAGTTCGCGACCGAAAATCCATGCTCGGCCTATCCGAGAATTGCGAGAATCCTCAATGTCTGACGCACGCTCTTCGTCCGCCGGCATGACCGGCCCCATCGACTGTGACATCCACCCTGGCATGACCTCGCTTGCCGAGCTCTTCCCCCATCTTGAAGGCAGATGGGTCGATCATCTTCAGTCCTATGGTGTTCATCTTCGCCAGACCTTCGCCAACACCATGACCTATCCGAGGCTCGCGCGCGACACTGCCCGCAGCGACGCTTGGCCGCCCGGCGGAAAACCACCCGGATCGGACCTCGATTTCCTTCGCGAGCAGCATCTGGATGCGCAAAACATTGCCTACGGCATCCTGCAGCCGCTGCGGCCGGGTGTCGCCTCCGAGCGGAATCTTTCCTTCGCCGCAGCACTCGCGAGGGCGGTAAACAGCTGGCAGGTCGAGAAATGGTTTAAGCCTGAGCCGCGACTGAAGGGAAGCATCGTTGTCGCGCCGGACGATGCGGATGCCGCCATTGCCGAGATCGAGCACTGGGCCGGCCATCCCGGTTTCGTGCAAGTCGCACTACCGCCGAAATCGCTGGAGCCGCTGGGCCGCAAGCGATATTGGCCGATCTTCGAAGCCGCCGCCAACGCGGGGCTTCCGATCGGTATTCACGTCTCGGGCGTCGCCGGACACGCGATCACCGCGAGCGGCTGGCCATCCTTTTATGCCGAGGACCACAATTCCAACATCGCGGCCATCCAGGCGACCGCCATCAGCCTGATCTTCGAGGGCGTCACCACCCGCTGGCCTGATTTACGCTTCGTGCTGATCGAAGGCGGCCTCGGTTGGTCGACGGCGCTTGCTGCGCGCCTCGACCGCACCTGGGTGAGGTTTTCCAGTGAACTTGCCCATCTGACCGAAGCGCCGTCCATACATCTCAAGCGCAGCTTCCACTTCACAACCCAGCCAATCGAGGAGCCGGATCGAAAGGGAATGCTGACCGAGATGCTGCGCGAAGTCGGGATCGAGCGGATTCTGTTTGCCAGTGATTACCCTCACTGGGACTACGACGACCCGCGCTATGCGATCCCCGGCGACCTCACCTCTGTCGAACGTCAGGCGATCCTGCGCAACAATGCGGCTGCTTTGTATGGATTGACGCTGTGAAGACGAAGTATCTCATCTGCCCAAAGGTCGATCTCCCTGTCGGTGAACGTCGCATCGTGACGATCAAAGGGCGCGAGATCGGCGTCTTCAACGTCAAGGGTAATTTCTACGGCATGCTGAACCGCTGTCCGCATGAGGGGGCCGCGCTTTGTAAGGGGCTCATCGGCAGCCTGGTGACGTCGCAAGAGCCCGGCAGCTTCATGATGCACCGCGAAGGGGAGATTCTCCGCTGTCCATGGCATGGCTGGGAGTTCGATATCCGGACCGGCCAATCCTACTGCGATCCCGCGAGCGTCTTCGTGAAGCAGTTCGATATACACTGTGCTCCAGGCGCCAAGGTCGTTGAAGGCCCATTTGTCGCCGAGACATTCACCGTCAGCAGTGAAGGCGAGTACCTCTATGTCGAGCTCTAGTCCAACTGTTGCACGCGTGCTGATCGACCCCGCCGGGCTGGAATTCAGTGTAACCGAAAAGGAACCGCTTCTTCGATCGGGTTTGCGTGCCGGGCTTCCGATGCCGCACGATTGCTGCACGGGCAATTGCGGTACGTGCAAGTTTCAGCTGCTCGAAGGAGAGGTGCTACAGCTCTGGCCTGAGGCGCCGGCTCAAAACGCCAGAGATGTTGCACGCGGTCGGTTCCTCGCATGCCAGACGACGGTGACGACCGATGCGCGCATCAAGGCTCTCGGCTGGCCAGGCGAACTTGTACCCAACCGTCCAGCGCGCATGGAGGCCGTCTTGGCCGAGCGCCGGCGCCTGACGAAGAGCTTGAGCCATTTCCGCTTCAGGACAGAATTGCCTGCGGTATTCCTGCCCGGACAATTCGCGCTGATTGCGTTTTCCGGGGTCGAAGGAGAACGGGCTTTCTCCATGTCGAACCTTCCAAATGCGGAGGGCAACTGGGAGTTCATCATCCGCCGCAGCAATGGTCCGGGTACCGCCGCACTTTTCGACATGCCTGTTGGCCGCAAGGTTCACATCGACGGGCCGTTCGGCAAGGCGTTTCTGCGGGAGACGGATCGCCCGGTCCTGTGCATAGCGGGAGGGTCCGGCCTGGCACCGATCATGTCGATCATGCGCCGGCTGGCGCAATCGGAGGGGGGAGGGATCATCGATCTTTTCATCGGTGCCCGGTCGGCCGACGAGCTGTGCCTGCTCGATGAAATCGAAAGCTGGCGGAGAGCCTCGCTAACCAAGGCGAATTACGTCATTTCGGCGGGTGACCGCAGCGATTGGGGAGGGGACGTTGGCTTCGTCCATCAATTTCTAGTCAGTCGCTGTCGGCGACCTCTTTCCGATTATGAAGTCTATCTGGCCGGCCCACCACCGATGATCGATGCGGTTACGGCCGTGCTGCGAGACCATGACGTTCCGGCGCAGGACGTCCATTTCGACCGTTTTTACTGAGGTGCGACATGAGCGAACGGCTTTGCAGATTGAGTGAAATTGATCCCGGCAGCGCTGTGGCGGTGGATCATCCGCATTTCGGTAGGCTAGCGATCTACCACACCGAGGAAGGGGTGTTCGCCACCCAGGATCTCTGCACGCATGGCAACGCCAGCCTGGGGGATGGCTGGCTCGAAGGGACTGAGATCGAATGCCCCTTGCATGCCGGCCGGTTCTGCGTGAAATCCGGAAGGCCGACAGAAGCTCCGGCCGAGAAACCACTGAAGATTTTTAAGGTTGAAGTTGAGAACGATTGGATTGTCGTTTCGCAGGTCTGAGAGGCTCAAACTTTGATACCTGGCGGGGCTGAGCAAATGCACGATCTCCTTCTGGGCAATCAGTCACTAAGCTGCCTTGTAATCGCGGCCTGAAGCTCGCTAGCGGCAGCCCCCAACGGTCGATTTGCGTTCCATACTACACATACGTCCATGTGGGCGGCCGGAGCGAGCGGTATTGCGCGAAGGTCGGCAAATGCCGTATCTCGGGCAGTAAAGCCATCAACCAAAGCAATCCCCGCGCCAGCTTTGACGAATCGACAGGCGCTTTGACCTGACTGGACATGAATGGAGCTGTCGGGAAAGAGCCCCCTGGCGGAAAACAATTCTTCGACGAGACGCCGCTCGGGCTGATCCTGCGAGTGCATCACAAGCGGGTATTTCGCGACGTCTTCGAGGCTCACCTGCTTTAGCTTCGCGAGATCGTGGATCTGTGGTACCACACAAAAAATGCCGATCTGTCCTGCCGTCTCGGTGATTAGTCCTGGATCCTCCAACAGTGGAACATTGAACCCGATGTCGGTTCGGCCTTCGAGCAACGATCGCATCAGCGGTAGCGGGGTCAGCAATTCGAGCTTGATCCTCACGTTCGGGCGATTGGTTCGAAGGGCGGTGATGAGCGGCGGCAGGACGTCCACGCCGAGGCTGGGAGAGGCGGCAATGCGGAGTATTTCTGGCAGCCCCTGGCGAAGATCGGCTGCGGCCAGCCGAACACGTTCAATCCCATCCCAAATGTTCTGAATTTCGTCCAGAAGACGCATTGCCTCAGGCGTTGGCAGCAATCGCCCCCGGACGCGGTGATACAGTCGCACCTGAAGTCGATCCTGGATATGCAAAAGAATCGTGCTGATCGATGGTTGGGACACACCTAAAAGCCGCGCCGCATCACTGACCGTGCCTGTCACCATGAAAGCGCGGAAGACTTCTATCTGGCGGAGACTAAGCATGATGTCCTCAAGCGATCCATAGAGAAAGGTTATACCCTACCAAAGCCTACGGCATAGCGCTGAAGCGGTGCATCCTTCATAAAATCAAGTGTTACAGGAGGATCACATGAAAAACCGTATGTATGAACCGATCAACGAACCCTGCGCGTGGCTTGGAAGCGAACTTCAGGATGAAAAGTCCTGGTTGACCCAGTTGACATCCCGTAATCTCGAAGAAATCGAAGCGGCGCTCCAAAATGTCAAAGCGCGCGATTTGAAAATGGAGGAAATTAGTCCATCGGATTTCGCCATTCCTTCTTTGGAGTCGACACTGAAGCATATTGGAGAAGATCTCGAAAACGGACGGGGATTTTCGCTGATCCGTGGTCTTCCGGTTCAGCGTTGGGGAACGGAGGATTCCGCCCTCGTCTATTGGGGGCTTTCGACGCACATCGGCACGCCGGTTTCGCAGAATCACAAGGGGGATCTTCTCGTACCGGTACAGGACGCGGGGCTCTCAGCCAGCGATCTCAACGTTCGGGGTCCGCAGACGAGCGCCAAGCTGTACTACCATTCTGACTTTGCAGATATCGTCGGGCTCCTGTGCATGCATCCCGCCAAGGAGGGCGGCGTGAGCCGGATTTGCAGCTCGATCTCAATTTACAATGCTCTAGCTGAATCCGGACGGACGGATCTCATCGATGCATTCTACGATGGGTATTATTTTGATCGGAAAGGCGAACAGGCACCCGATGTCGCAGCGGTTAGCGACCATCCAATTCCGATGTTGAGCTGGCACAATGATCGATTGAGCTTCCGATACGTTCCGGGCTGGGCAGAGTCTGCCGTGAAACGGACCGGCAAGGCCTGGAGTCAATCGCAGCATGAGGCCATCAACGAGGTTAATCGCATTTCGAACGACCCGCGATATTTTCTCGACATGGACTTTCAGCCAGGCGACATCCAGTTCCTGAACAATTATTGCGTCTTGCATTCACGAACCGCTTTCGTTGATTTCCCAGAACCAGAGCGCAAGCGTTTCCTTCAGCGGATCTGGCTTCGCGCCCATCGGGGGCGCGATCTTGCAGACGATTTCGACCATCTTTTCGGATCCGCATCAACGCGTGACGGTATTCCCGCCCATCTGCGAGAACTAGCTTAATCAGGAACAGAGAGCGCTCTCGCCCTTGCGCGAAGATAGCCAATGGTGCAGGAGCGCTTCCGCACCGTTTTGCTTCAAATCAGAAAACGACTGTTATCCACCAAACGAGGGGCTAAACGGGACCTTGATGGTGCAACACGCCTGAACTTTATTATCGGTGATCCCATCGCACACGTTAAATCACCAAGCGGTGTTACAGATATGCTCAGGGCACGGGGTCGCAATTCAATTTGCATTCCCGGTCATGTCGCAATGGAGGACTTGGAAACGTTCTGGCGCGGTATGCTAACGCTGAAAAATCTCGATCGGATCATCATCACGTTGCCCCATAGGCTCGCAGCTTTTTCGATAGCCATGTGATCATTCGCTCCTTTTCATCATGATGGCCCCCGGCACAGAATTCCTGACACTCCCCGCCAAAATCGGAATAGCAGCTTCGAACGCCGGCGCTCCCTGCTCTGTCAGCTCGCAGACGGCTTGGGCCATGAATGAGCGTCAGTGCTTGCGGCGCGTCTATGGTGGGTGGCGTGAAGGATTTGCCGTCGACGAGACGATGAAGCAGGTTCAGCACATGCGTCCTGGTCGGAATGCCGGACTTCAGTGCCATGTCGACCGCCGACAGGACGGCCTGTTCATCGTGCTGAAGGACCAGCGCCAGGTTTTCGGCCATCTCTTGATCGCCGCCTGGCTTCTTGACCAGGTATTGCTGCAAGGTCCGGAATGCATGGGGGAGTTCGGCGAATGGTGCGCCATTGCGAAGCGCACCTGGCTTTCGCTGCACGACCGCCAGATAATGTCGCCAATCATAGATCGTCTGCCCCGGCCCGTCATGGGAGCGGCTGATAATGCGGCTGTGCTCGCAGACGATCTGGCCTTCCGCGGCGACAGCGCAATTTTTACCGGATGCCTGTGCTGCCGATTGATTAATCCGGTTCACTAATAATCCACTGATGCCCGTCTGTTCGACGACAGTCGCAGACGTAATATCCGCGAAGAACGGTTTCCCGACCCGAGGGCGGTGACGACGTCTGTCGAAGGGCAATGCCCAAACATCAGGGCCATCGCTACTGTGCTGCAAGCATGCAGCAAGGCGATGGCCCTCTTTGGAGAAAGATACAGCATTGTCGACCATTGCTTGCCGATCGGGATCAGGGGACACCCGGCGCCGAGTGTCCACCAGAAGGTCGACTGTACCCAAGCCCGTCCGAAAGCCTCAGTGCAGAATGCGTGCAGGGGTGGTCGTGAGATCCGCTGTGTCTTCAGTCCAGCGATCCAGATCGATCCACGCCGGAAGAACCGAAATATAAAGGAGAAATCGATGAAGACAGCACTGATTACTGGCGGCGCCGGTGCCGTCGGGGCGGCGGCGGCACGCTTCCTCGCAAGCGTCTGCTGGGGGCTTGCTGGGCTGAATGTGCTCAGGGCTATATGAGCATGACGGCCTGAACGTCGCCGCGTGTCTCATTCTTGAGCAAACTCCGCAGGTGGCAGTCCCGACTTCGTCAAGTATAAGATAGGACAATCCGACTGATTTTTTATCTTACCCGTGTCCATACAGAACGAGCGTGCTTTATGATCACTTTTAAGCAGCTGGAGGCATTCTTTTGGGTGGCCGAGCTCGGAGGCGTTAACGAGGCTGCTGATCGACTTGGTGCGACACAATCTGCTGTTTCAAAGCGGGTTCAGGATCTAGAATACGCACTTCAATTGGAGCTGTTCGATAGAACAAAACGGCGCGTTCAGCTGACACATGACGGGCGCCGGATGCTGAAGCACACCGCGGAGATTTTGCACCACCGCACTCGCCTGCTAGACGATGCGAAGGCTGCTCCAACGGTACGAAGTTTGCGACTTGGCGTCACGGAGCTAACGGCCACTACCTGGCTGCCTGCTCTCGTGAGCCGAATTCGCAACAGCCACCCTTCTGTCACTGTAGAGCCAGTGGTCGAAGCCAGTGCGGCGCTTGTCGAAAAGTTGAGAGTAGCCGATCTGGATATGGCGGTAGTTCCTGATGCGTTCAGAACTCCGGAGTTTGAGATTATTACACTCGCTGCGGTTGAATTTTCCTGGCTTTGCAGTCCTATTTACGCGCCTCACCTTAGCAGGATCCCGCTGAGTGCTCTGAAGGACTACACAATTATCGCACAACGACATGGTTCTGGTCTTGGAGATTTGATTGTACGATGGCTTGATAGCAACCACGTCAGTCTCGGTAGCGCGATTTCAACGAGTAGCCTCGCTGCGCAGACCTCACTCACACTCTCTGGGCTGGGGATCAGTTATCTCCCGCGCAAAGCCTCAGAAGGGCTTATCGCAAACGGCGCATTGAAACCGATCGAGACATCGCCGCCTCTGCCGAAAATTCCATATTGCGTCATGTACCCAAAGGGTAAGGCTGACGACTTCCTCCGCTTCGTCATGGCAATCGCAAGCGAGATCTGTGATTTTGGACGGCTAGCCACTGCGACCCAAGGCGTAGATTAGTTTCCTTTTGGGAATATTAAGAAGAAATTAAATTCCATTGACGACTTAGACGTACAGAGGCAGTTTGATCTCATCAGAGATCAATGAAAGCCACCGAAATGCTTGCGAAACGCCTCGAGCTGATAAAGCCCTCTCCGAGCGTAACTGCGATGAGCCGCGCGAACGAGCTCATTGCAGCCGGTCACGACATTTGTAATCTGGCTGGCGGTGAACCCGACTTTGAGACACCGGTGCATATCATCGACGGCGCGTCTGAAGCTATGAGAAGCGGCGCGACGAAATATACGTCGGTTGACGGAACGAAGGCCTTAAAGGAAGCAATTGTCGAAAAATTCCGCCGCGAGAATGGGCTCCACTACGAGACCAGCCAGATCTCCGTTGGCGCTGGTGCGAAGCAAATCATATTCAACGCCGTCACGTGCAGCGTCAATGATGGTGACGAGGCGATCATTCCTGCCCCGTACTGGGTTTCCTACCCGGACATCGTTCGCTTCAACGGCGGTTTACCGGTTTTCGTGACGACCAGCGCAGCTCAGGACTTCAAGATTACGCCCGACCAACTTCGGGAAGCCCTGACACCCCGTACCAAGTGGCTTTTCTTGAACTCGCCGAACAACCCGACGGGCTCGACCTATACCTCGTCCGAACTCGCAGCTTTGGGGCGTGTATTACGAGAGCACCCAGATGTCCAGGTCTTAACGGACGACATCTACGAGCACATTCGTTATGACGATAGCAACTACACGAGCTTTGCGGCGGCCAATCCCGATTTGTTCGATCGGACCTTGACGATCAACGGCGTTTCCAAAGCCTATTCGATGACGGGATTTCGAATTGGCTACGCCGGCGGGCCTCAGCCGCTCATTAAGGCAATGGCGATGCTGCAGTCTCAAAACAGCGGGAACCCCGCGTCTGTGAGCCAGGCAGCAGCGCTGACAGCCTTGAAGGGAGGAATGGACTTCTTCCCGGCTTGGCTCGCAAAGTATCGTCAGCGCCGTGATTACGTAGTATCACATCTCAACGCCGTCCAAGGTCTCTCATGCCCAACTCCGCAAGGAGCCTTCTATGTCTATGTGGGATGCGAAGAGATCATCGGTAAAACCTCTCCATCCGGGGTCCGCATCAGCAACGACACCGACGTCGTGATGTATTTGCTGAACGATTATGGCGTCGCCACGGTTCAAGGCGCCGCTTACGGTGTTTCCCCAGCATTCCGGATTTCTTTTGCGACGTCGCTAACGACGCTTGAGAAAGCTTGCGCGCGAATTGCAGCTGCCTGCGCAGCTCTTCGCTGAACTTGAACGGGCCGGTGGCGCCTCGGCCGCCCCGGAGAAGAAAAAGACAGAGGCTTCAGAGTGGTGAACGAAGGAAATCGACATGAAACTTGTTGCTATTGCTACCTTGATCGCTGCGAGCATCTGCTCCGCAGCGCATGCGGATAAACTCGCTGACATCAAAGCTAAGGGTTCGCTGACCTGCGGCGTGTTTGGAGATCTTGTGCCTCTCGGCTTTCAGGATCCGAAGTCCCGGACCACCGTCGGCTTCGATGTAGATGTCTGCGCAGGCGTCGCAAAATCTCTCGGCGTGAAACTGGAACTGCAAACGCTTTCCGTTGCATCCCGTATTCCCTCTTTGACGACAGATCGCGTCGACGTCGTGGCAGCGGCGATGGGCTACACAGCCGAACGGGCCAAGCAAATCGCGTTCTCGTCGGCCTATATACAGGTTCCGATTCCAGTTCTCGTTAAAACAGCGTCCGGCATCAAATCGTTTGACGACTTGAAGGGTAAACGGGTCAGTGCGATCCGAGCCTCGAACCCGGAAGCCAAGGCAAGGCAAGTTCTGAAGAACAGCTCGATCATCACCTACGACGATGGCCCCTTGGCTTTCCTGGCTCTTCAGCAAGGTAAAGTTGATGCGATGACGATATCGCAGGCGGCGGCAGTCGGATTCCGCAACCGTGCTGAGGGTCAAGTCGTCTTCCTCGATGAGGTTCTGCATTGGGAACCCGACTGCATCGGCGTGAAGCTCGGGGAAGCTGCTCTACTGGAAGCAGTTAACAAGTCGCTGGCCGACATGGAGGCTAGTGGCGAGCTTCAAGCGATATGGGACAAGTGGTTCGGTCCCAACACGGAGTACAAGCTGGAGAGGGTCAAAAAGCTGACCGAGTTGAAGGATTTTCAATAGCTTCTAGCGGCAGGGCGCTGCGGCGCCCTGCATCGGAAAGGCGGTCGCAATGTTTTCTTCCAATTCCTTGTCCATCCTCGGGCAGCCAGACATCCAATATCTATTCATCGAAGGGCTAGCCCTCACTCTTCAGCTGTTTGGGCTCTGCTTCGTTCTGGCATTCGCGCTCGGGATCGCCTTGACGATCACTCGGATGTCGCTGCAGCCGGCTGAATACCTCGTGCGCGTTTTCGTGGAATATCACCGTAACGTTCCAGTGCTCGTTCAACTGCTCGTATGGTATTTCGGGGTTCCCCAGCTCATTCCTCAGCCGCTCAAGCCTTGGGCCGATGCACACCTCACAGAATTCTTCTACGCAGTGGTGGCTCTCAGCCTCAATTCCGCGGCGTACATTACCGAAGACTTTCGAAGCGGCATTCGCGCTTTGCCGCAAGGGCAATACGAAGCTGCTCGGGCCCTTTCCTTGTCGCACCTTCGCACATTGCAACTGATCATGATTCCTCAGGCTATCCGCGTTGCAATGCCTGCGCTGGTCAACCAGACGCTCAGTCTCCTCAAGTCCACGACACTGGCCATGGCTATCGGCGTCGGAGAATTGATGTACGTCGCGCGTCAGGTGGATGGTCAGACCTACGCGACCTTCGCCGCCTTCTTGGTTCCGACGATTGTCTTCCTCGTTTTGACCCAAACGGTCATGGCTCTCGGTGACTGGCTTGGAAGACGATCCAACAGGGGGAGGCGCGGTGCATGATCGACATCCTTAACACCTTTGGCCTCGGGCTTCTCATCGGCGAGTTTCCTCACGGGCCAATTGGAGGGATTGCTCTCACCTTGATACTGTCGGCCGCCGCATTGGTGACCGCGTTCCCGCTCTCCATCGCAATCGCTCTTGCACGAACATCCAATCTGCAGATCTTGAGGGCGCTGTCCTCGGGGTACGTTTACCTCGTGAGGGGTGTGCCGCTGATCCTGCTGATCTTCTGGGCATATTTCGTCGTGCCTCTCTTGGTTGGCTACAATACGTCAGCCCTGGCGACGGTAATAACTGCGCTTGTCATCTACGAAGGCGCGTATCTGAGCGAGGCAATCCGGGGATCGATAGCCTCTCTACCGCCAGGACAAATGGAAGCGGCCCGCTCCTTGGGGTTGGGCTACTGGCGGACCCAGTTTTACGTAGTTCTCCCCCAAGTCCTGTACAACGCGCTCCCAAGTATAATCAGCCAGTTCATCATGCTGATCAAGGACACATCTCTGGCCTACATCATCGGCGTTCACGAAGCTACATTCACCGCTACGCAGATAAATGCGCAGTTATTCACGAAGCCGTTTGAAGTCTACGCGCTCCTGGCGAGCATCTATTTCATGATTTGCTATGCCCTGAGCAAGGTCGCGCGCGTGGTCGAGCAACGCATCAAGGACCGAAGATCTCAGGACCTTAAGGCAACAAGCAGTTCGGTGACATCTCTGCAGGAGGCCCGCCCATGATCGAATTTCAGCAGGTTAAGAAGTGGTATGGGAGTTACCAGGTCCTGCACGATGTATCCGAACGTGTTGAGAAGGGCGAGGTCGTGGTTGTGTGCGGGCCGTCAGGCTCCGGAAAATCAACCCTTATCCGCACAATCAATCGCTTAGAGCCGATCCAGGAAGGCAAGATCCTTGTCGATGGCATTGACCCTAATAGCAGGGACGTTGATATCAATCAGTTCCGGACAGCGATTGGGTTCGTCTTTCAGCAGTTCAACCTCTTTCCGCATCTGTCCGTCCTTTCGAATCTGATGTTGGCACCCGTGAAAATCCGACGAATGAGTAAAGCCGCAGCGAAAGAGCTGGCGATGTCTTTGCTCGCAAGGGTCGGCCTGGAAAACAAGCCCCATGCCTATCCGGATCAACTTTCTGGCGGCCAGCAGCAGCGTGTCGCGATCGCGCGATGTTTGGCCATGAGCCCGCCGATCATGCTCTTTGATGAGCCGACAAGCGCACTTGATCCGGAGATGGTCGGGGAGGTTCTACAGGTCATGAAGCAACTCGCCTCCGAGGGCATGACAATGATTTGTGTCACGCATGAGATGGGTTTCGCTCGCGAGGTGGCGGATAGGGTTTGGTTCATGGCGGACGGTGCGGTTCTTGAACGTGCGCCCCCTGAAGTGTTCTTCAATTCTCCAACTCACCCCCGCGCGAAGCGCTTCATCTCCGACATCCGCAGTGCGTGAAGAGTTTCTCGACGCTATCGAACGATTGACCGATTAAAGGTGGAACATGGATCTGGAAATTAAAGGCAAGACAGCCCTCGTGTTGGGCGGCGGTGGCGGGCTGGGATCAGCAATCGCCGTATCACTCGCCCGAGAGGGTGCGAACATCGCCGTTGCAGACGTTGATGTTGATGCCGCGGCGGCCGTGTCCGAGCAAATTGAAGCTTCTGACGGGAAGGCGCTCTCGCTGCGATGGGACCTTTCCGAAATCGACACGGTAGAGCCAAATATCAGGAAAATCGCTGAGCAACTCGGCTCCGTTGATATCCTGGTGGCGATCACGGGCGGCCCTCCACCAGGACCGATCGTTGGTCAACCAAGCCATGTCTGGCAGACTTTCTTCAACAGCATGGTTCTCTCTGTATTCGCCATTGCAGATGCTGTCATTCCAGCCATGAGTGACAAAGGTTGGGGCCGGATCATCACCTCTACTTCCTCGGGAGTGATCGCCCCTATCCCAGGACTTGGGATCTCAAACGCGCTGCGAACATCGCTGACTGGCTGGTCGAAGACCCTGGCTGGTGAGGTGGGGAGCAGAGGCATCACTTCGAATGTCATCGTCCCGGGGCGTATTCTGACGAAGCGCATCGACTTTCTCGATGAGAAGAAGGCTGAACGTGAAGGACGTTCCGTAGAGGACGTCCGCAAACAAAGCACCGCTTCCATTCCGGCTGGCAGATACGGGGACCCTTCTGAATACGCCGATGTCGTGACTTTTCTCGCGAGCAACAAAGCCTCGTACGTAAATGGCTCCGTGATCCGCGTTGACGGCGGCTACGTTCCCTCGATCTAGAAAGAACACACACATGCAGCACCATGAAATCGTAGACACGCTATCCCGGGTTTCAACCGCCACGATCACAACTGTTTTGTTGAAGAAGGGTTTGCGCAACTCTTGGATCAGAGGATCCGCACCATTGAGGGTAGGCCAGCCCAGGATCGTTGGCCCCGCATTTACCCTCCGGTTCGTTCCGATGCGCGAAGATTTGGCGAGCCCCGCCTCGTGGAGTTCGCCCACCTCAACGCGAGCGGCCGTCGAGGCCATGCCTGAAGGAGCTGTTGTCGTAACCGATGCAGTCGGGGCGAAGGACGCGGGGATATTTGGCGATTTGCTTTGCGCCAGAATGAAAAAGCGCGGCGTGGCAGGGCTCGTCACGGATGGAGTCGTGCGCGATGCGGTCGGCATCCGCGCGACCGGCCTTGATGTCTGGGCGGCGGGCATTGCTGCGCCGCCCGCCGTTGCCAGTCTTTCGTTTGTGGGCTGGCAGGAAACCATTGGGTGCGGCGGAGTGGCGATCGTCCCCGGTGACTTCGTTGTGGCGGATGACGACGGCGCCGTGATCATTCCGGCCGCTCTGCTTGACGAGGTTGTCGCGATCGCTCCTGAACAGGAGAGAGAAGAGGCTTGGATCTTCGACGAAATTAAAAAAGGAATTGCTTTGCCCGGGCTTTACCCGATGAACGAGGAAACCCGGAAGCGCTACCAAACCGGTGATCAAGAAGCTCGCTGAGCATTCGTCGCTATTCGGACGCAACCGAGCGTCGGATCTATCAAATCAAAACTCCCGAGAATGGTGATGACCGCTATGCGTCACCCCCAGGTGGACGCATGGCGGAACACATCACGCGTGGCACAGCTGCCTAAAGGGCCAAGGAGCGCATCACAATGCATCAAAAGATTGCAAAAGCGTTGGAAAATACAAACCGTGGCTTCCTCTCCGACGTAGATGCTATGTTCAGCAGAGCGGCAGAGTTGGTCCCAATGCAGGAGGGCCTCGCGGAAAAAATCCGGATTTGCAACGAAACCTATGTAACACGTTTCGGCGTTCGTTTGCGCGGTCGAATGTACACATTTGAAGGATGGCGCTCGGTTCATACCAATCATCCCTCTCCGGCCAAGGGCGGGATCCGTTATGCCCCCAATGTCGATCAGCATGAGGTTGAAGCGCTAGCCGCGCTGATGACTTACAAGTGCGCGCTGATGGACCTTCCCTTTGCCGGCTCTAAAGGGGCGCTTAAAATTAACGTTTCGGATTGGACGGAGGCAGAACTCGAGCGGATCACGCGCCGCTTCACACAGGAGCTGGTGCGCCAGAATTTTCTCAGCCCTGCCCTTAACGTTCCGGCCCCGGACGTCGGGACATCGGAACAGACAATGGTTTGGATCGGTAACGAGTATCAGCGGATGAACCCGCACGATATCAATGCTGCGGGATGCGTCACAGGCAAGCCGATCGCCGCAGGCGGTATCGAAGGGAGAGTGGAAGCGACGGGCCGGGGAGTTCAGTACGCGGTCCGGGTATTTTTCCAGACCGAACGTGACCGAAGAAAAGCACGTGTTCCTTCGACCCTGGATCAGTGCAGAGTGGTCGTTCAAGGCTTTGGAAATGTCGGCTATCATGCCGCAAAGTTCCTGGCTGAAGATGGTTGCCGCATAACGACAATCATCGAGCGCGATGGTGCCATTACCAATGCCGACGGACTTGATATCGAAGCGCTGAAAGAGCATGTCCGCATCCATGGAGGAGTTGCTGGCTTTGAAGGCGGAACCTTCGGCAATGACGGCGAAGCTGCTCTCGAAAAAGAATGCGAGATCTTGATCCCGGCCGCCTTGGAGAGCGTGATCAACGAAGACAACGCGAGACGCATAAAAGCTGCTGTAATCGCAGAGGCCGCCAACGGCCCGGTGACTTACGAAGCCAATGAGATCCTCAGAGAACGAGGGGTGGTGATCATACCCGACCTTTTCGCGAACGCCGGCGGTGTTACGGTAAGCTATTTTGAATGGGTGAAGAACCTCACCCACATGCCATTTGGGCTTATGGAGCGCCGACAGCGGGAGCACGAGCACCTTGAACTGGTAACGGCCCTTGAGGGCGCGCTCGGTGTTAAGCTGGCCCAAGGAAACTTCGGCCGGTTACAATTGGGGGCGTCCGAGATAGACCTTGTTCGATCCGGTCTTGAGGAAAAAATGCACTCAACTTATAGGCGGATGTCTGATCTGTGGAATTCAGATTCCAAGATCAGCGATCTGCGCACCGCAGCATACGTCATTGCGATTAATCGACTGAAAGCCATCTATCAAGCGATCGGTATCTGAAGTCCGGTGCACTATCATGAAGCCGGAATGATTGCTGTCCGTTAGGCGGCAGCCGCATCACGCCGAATTAGTGATCTCAAATTGGCGCCCCGATTATTCCCATCTCCACGACTAAAGCAATGTCTCTGATCCACACCTTGATCAAATGGCGCAGCGCGTCCTTCCTCAGATAAGCATCCGGAATCCGTGACAGCGAGGCCCAAGTTTTATTACCTAGAAGGAAGCTGAGCGACCGCGCAGCGTAGCGATCAATGGGTCGGTCGAGAGCCTTAGCACCTAGTAAGGAATAGACATGTTCCGGGATACTTCGAACTTGGCCGATTCAAATATGTCGGAATATGAAGGATGCTTTGGTTCCCTATCTGATACAAGTTTAAGTTTTAATCGATTTAACACGGCCTCTCTTGGGCAGCCGTCACAATGAAGTTCTAAACCGTTGTAGAATTTCGTGTTATAGCAAATACCATGAGGCAAATTTTCACATTTTCTTTACACGCAAAAAGCGCTTTTTGCTTCCAGCAATGCCCCTTCTGCGTATGATGCTGCTAAACGATGGAGAGGGCTAGCTGGCGCCTCGGCCGGCATCCCGCGAACATCTGACGGATGGCTGCGCCATGAGCTCGTTTGAAAACCGGCAAAGATTCCACCGCATCGGTAGGAAGCCGTTCATCATCTTGATCAGCTTCTGGCGCTTGTCCGTATTGGACCGCGTTTCGCTCGCGACAAGGAACTGGAGCCATGATCAAGTCGACCGGCGATAATTTGCCCAGATGCGTCACTGAAAAAACTGCCCCGAAGCCTGCGGTCCTGGCACTCTGACATGGACGCCGGGCCTCGCGTTGCATTTCACTGTTCCTCGGCAAGCCCAAATCCGAAGCGCGGAAAAGTTCGCAGCTCTTACGGGAGTTGACCCGCCATCTTCCCGGAAGCCGAATATTCTAACGAGACTTTGATCGGCGAGAAGAGGCGAAGCTGGCTCCAGCTTTGATTGTGAGCGTTGATAGCAGACACACGCGACGTCTATTGCATATTTCGAAGAATTGGCTCCATCGGCATGGTCGTTTTTGAGCGAGATGATGTTCTCCTCAGGCGGAAGAACCCTCCAAGGGATCTCATGCTCGGAGATATCAACGATGACCTGGTTGCGATGTTAAGACGACTGCGGGCGCAGAATGTTCTCTTCGGCTTCATTTCGGACCAAAGAGGTATGGCTGCTGCCTCGCGTGGATTGGCGGAATACGCCCCGCTAACGAAGATGCTCGACGACCTGCTAACCATTCGCGGCGCCGCCCCTGACTTCTGGATCGCATGGGATATCTCCCTGAGCGGCAGCAAAGCCGAACTTCAATCGCGAAGTGAACGATCCCACGACCTCGCAGACGGAATGATCCTGCGTGCGCTAGAGTGGTATGACGCCGATAAGAACGGAGCCGTGATCGTCAGTAGTTCCTTGGCAGGTACTATCGCGGCAAAAGGAGCGGCCATTGCTGCTCTCCATTATTCCGGTTGGCGAAGCAGTCGAAGTCCTGTGAGCGCAGGGAAGACAGACGCCGGCCGCCCTGCCTCTTCCCCTGAGATAACCGATATCCAACAGCTTTATGGCGCGCTCGAACAGATTTTAGGGCTGGTCGACCGAAGATCAGCCTAGACGGGATGAGAAGCGCGCAGCGTTGGCCGCGATAGGATTGGCTTGTGATATTGGCTGACAAGCGAACGCATTGCCAAATCATGTGCGAGAATTGCAGCCCCTTCTACGGTGGCGTTTGCGCCTTTGGTTGATAACTCGATCTGCGTATCCCGGTTTCTGGCCCTGAATTCGTCGATGACAATTTCGGCAAAGGCCGCATTCCGTGAGAGACCGCCGCCCAAGGCCATTACTGAAGGATCAAGGATGGCTGCCGCGGCCGCCGCTATGCGCCCGAGCGCAACCCCATGTTCACGCATAAGCGCGGCTGCGATCGGATGCTCCATCTGTCCAAGCGCGAACAGTTCTTCGGCAATGCGCGGGGGCGCCTCACCACCGGGCCATTTTAAAAGTGCACTTTTCATCAAGCCTCGCGACCCATACCTTTGTTCTATCGCATCACGCGGCGATACCACATCTGCCGACCAGGACAGGGGAACCTGGGCCAGTTCGCCGCTCCCACCCTGCCCTCCTCGAATGAGGGCGCCATCGCAGAAAAATCCAAGTCCTATGCCGACGCCGATCTGCATATAGACGGCGTCATCGTGGCCGCGCAGGGAACCGGTCGCGTGCTCGGCAACCGCTGCACAGTTCACGTTGTTTTCGATCAAGATAGGACAGAGTGCAGAAAGTTCAGCGGTGGAGCAAAACGCGTCTACCATGTCAACGACAAGCGAACCGCGATCGGCGACCCGTTCGAGATTTCTTGGCACGACCTGGTTCAATGCAAGCGCAACGGCATGCAGAGACAGCTTTGCCCCCAGTTTTTTCGCCGAAAGGGCAACGTGTTCCCCGGCAAGTTTCGCCGCGGTTACCGGTTCACCATGATGACGCACGCAAATATCTTGCAAGACCGTGCCATTCAGGCCCCTGGCAAGAATGCTCACCTGTGTCGACCCAATGTCCACGCCAAGAACCCAGCCGGCCTCATCACTGACGCCGTAAACAAGGGTCGCACGACCTCGCAATCCTTGCTCGCGGCGGATCTCCAGAACCATTTTCGAAGCCGCCAACTCAGCAAGGGCCGCCGTCACTGTCGGGAGGCTGATTCCCACGCTTTCGGACAATGTCTTGCGGGTTGCCTCCCCGAGCGACACCAAGGTCGCAAAGGTTGCTTGCGCCACCTGAGACATCTGCTTTCGCCCGACGAAATCCATCTCTTCTCCATCGAATCCACGAAGTCCAATTACCACACCGATGGGCCGGAAAGCGAGTTGACTCCTTTATTAAAGTCGGTAACTTTAAAAATTATCCGAGGGAGGGTGTCGATGTCGGAGATATATCAGCCGCGAGCGTGGATTGATGCCCAATCTTCGTTCGCAGTACAGCCGGAAGCCCTGGCAGCCGTGGCTGACCGGCTTGAAGATCAGCTACAGAAGAATCCGATTCCCAAACCTCAACGGATTGCCCTTGTTGGTATTGGTGCAAGTCACGCTGCGGCTGGCGCTGCTGCCTTTCGCCTGCGCGCGTCTGGAATCGATGCCGTTCGCTTTCTTCCGAGCGAGATGCCGGCGGGCCTGGGCGATCGCAATGACGTCACGATCTACATCTCCCAAAGCGGCCGTAGCGCCGAGGTTGTGGAGGTTGCCAACCGCGGAACCGGTTATCGCTTCGCATTGACAAACTACCAGCCCTCGCCGCTTGCCGATATCTGCAGCCGCGCACTCAATCTCGGTGATCTGGCAGACAGCTCGGTATCCTTCGTCAGCTTTACCGGAACGCTGCTTGCGCTTGGCATGCTGATCGACAGCTGGACCGGCCGGCGCGGTTCTGACACCTGGAAGACTTTGATCAGGTCGTCCTTTGCCGCCGTTGAGGACGCTTCACCCCAAATTGACAGGATTGCTGATCTTATCGTGAGTTGCCCCAGCACGGATTTTGTCGCACCGGCTCCGATGATATCAGTCGCGGAGGAGGCCGCCCTCATGCTGCGAGAGGGCCCCCGGATCATCGCCACAGCGATGGAGACGCGCCAGTATCTTCATGGTCCGATGGATGCCGCGAAATCGGCAGCGCACGTGGTTTTCGGCGCTGACCGCGAAGCCCTGTTGGTGACGCAATTATCGGAGCGGACGGATAAGCTGGTTTATATCACCGGGGAGAATGGCGGCGCCACTAATCTGCCTGCGATCTGCCTGCGACTTCCGGTGCCCGTCGCGGATGGCATTGGCTTCTCGCTCGCCGCCACGTTCGCGATGCAAAAGCTTACCCTGTCGACGGCGAAACTGCGGGGAATTGACATCAACGAGCCAGCCTTCAAGCGGCTCGATACAAAAACTGACCATGCGATGGTGGCGCGGTGACCAATTTCCCTGCTCCGGAACTGCTGGTCGGCGTCGACGTCGGTGGCAGCAAGACACACATCCGGATCGAACGTGCCGATACGGGAGCGATCCTGCACGACACCATCCACTCCAGTACCGGTTGGGCGGGCCTGTCAGACAGCGATCGCGCCCATGCATTAGCAACGCTAGTCGAAACCTCGACCGCCGGACGAGGAACCGTTGCCAGTCTTGTTGCTGGTGTTCACGGCAATGACAGTCGTGAGCAAGAGGAAGTCCTTCAGACGCCCATACGAAGCCAGTATCCGATCGTCCGCATCCTCAACGATTCCCATCTTCTGGTTCTTGCTCATGGAAGTCCGTCTGGAACTGGATTGATCGCCGGAACAGGTTCATCGGCAACATCCATCCAGTCCGATGGAGAGGCGCTCACGGTAGGTGGCTGGGGTTGGCTTTTGGGAGACGAGGGCGGCGCTGTCGGCATCGTTCGGGATGCGGCCAGGCAGGTATTGCACGCCTATGATAGCGAACAAGTCGATCCCCTGACAAACCTTCTGCTCATGGGCCTGGAGGTTGACCATCCGCACGGCCTTCAGCATCGGCTGACGGCAACAGAACCGCGAGAATGGGCAAGAGCTGCCGAACAGGTGTTTGCAGCCCTTGAGGTGGGATCGATGCGGGCGCAGGCTGTTATCGACGCCCATGCCGAAGCAATGGCGGGAATGATCGAACTCTTGGCCCGCAGAGGTGGCGACGTGTCAACGGTCGTCTGCGCCGGCGGCGTCATCACAAATCAGCCAGTCCTATTCGAGGCGGTCAGAGCATCGATCAAGGCGCGGGTTTGCGCGACGAGGGATGTCGTTCTTCTCAAGGAACCGCCGGTTTCGGGCGCGATCATACTTGCGCGAAAACTCTATCAGGCGTCGGAAAGGGAACACCGGCGAGTTGATGTCACGGAGAAGCGTTCCGCTCTCAACTAAACGGAGGAAATTCGATGATGAAATTTCGTTCACGCCTAATCATGACGGCTACACTGGCCGCCACCATCAGTTTCGCACCAGCCGTGTTCGCGGCGACCCCCGACAACCAGCTGGTTATCGGGACTTCGCTTGCCCAGGTCCTTTCCGTCGATCCGCAACAGGGGACCGAGCCGAAGACCCAGGAAATCCTCGCCAATACCTATGATCGCCTGGTCTTGATGGACAGCGAGGACAACAATGCAATCAAGCCGCAACTGGCCGAGAGCTGGAAGATCGATGACAAGGGCATTACCTTCAAGCTGCGCGATGCAAAGTTCGCCTCCGGCAATCCGGTGACAGCCAATGACGTGGTGTTTTCCCTCGTCCGCCTCCTGAAACTGAGCCAATCTGCATCCGCATACTTCAAAGGCGCAGGCTATACGGCCGACAATATCGAAAGCCTCGCGAAGGCGGTCGACGACAAGACATTCCGAATCGAACTTACCGACGCCGTGCTTGCCGAAGATCTCCTCTACCGACTGGGCATGGGTGTTTCGAGCGTCGTCGACAGCGTCGAAGTCCAGAAACATGTTGCCAACAACGACTATGGCAACGAATGGCTGCGCACCAATACAGCCGGCTCCGGTCCGTACACGCTGCGCCGCTGGACGCCGAACGACATCGTTATCCTCGAAGCCAACAAGAACTTTTGGGGCAAGACACCGGCGATCGTTCGTGTGACGATGCGCCATGTCCCGGAAAGTCAGACGGCCCGGCTGATGTTGGAACGTGGTGATATCGATATAGCAAACGCACTTACCGCTCCGGATGTGAAGACGTTCGTCGGCAACGACAAATTCGTGGTCGACCGGGTCAAGGTGGGTGGTTACTACGTGTTGGCGATGAATGCCGGCAAGGAGCCGCTCGCCAATCCCACCGTTCGTGAAGCCATTGCTTATGGGATCGACTACAAGGGCATTGCCGAAACCGTTCTCGGTCCGTACGGGCGCCAGCGCAACGTTCCGGTTCCGGAAGACTGGAAGGGCGCCATCGCCAATCCCGACTGGTCGTTCCAGCCGCAAAAGGCCAAGGAACTGCTCGCCAAGGCGGGTTATCCGAATGGCTTCTCTCTGACGATCAAGACGATCGCCCAGCCGCCGCGGGTCGATATGGCCACGGCCATTCAGGCCAATCTCGCTGAGATCGGCATCAATGTCAGCATCAAGCAGGGCAACGGCGCCGATATCGTGGCTTCCCATCGTGCCCGCGACTTCGATCTCCTCATCCCGCAGTCTTCCGCCGTTATGCCGAACGCGATGGGTGCGATGAACGACTTTGTCACCAACCCCGACAACCGGCTCGAAGCCAAGAACGCCGGCAACTTCGTCTGGCGCTCGGCCTGGGACATCACCGAAATCAACGCCCTGCGCGACAAGGCAAACGCTGAACGTGACGAGGCGAAGCGCGCCGGGATGATCAAGGAGTTGCAGGAGAAATTCATCGCGGCCAAGCCCGCCGTTCTGCCGATGTTCGAACGCTTCGAGCCGGTGGTTCTTAACGCCCGGGTCAAGGGCTTCCACGGCAATCTCTGGACGCTCAACCGGGTTGACACTGTCAGCAAGTCGGACGGCAAGTAAAGAACCCGGCCGGTCATGAAGGAATTTACGCTCCTCGAAATCATCAGGCGGCTCGGGCAATTGCTCATCAGCCTGTTCGTACTGCTCATCGTAACCTTCACGATCGGCCGCGTTCTTCCAACCGATCCGGTCGGTGCCATCGTGGGTGAGCTGGCGGACCCTGCCGCATACACTGCAATGCGGCAGAAGCTCGGCCTCGACCTGCCAATCTACGAGCAGTTCTTCATCTATCTGAACTCGTTATTGCACGGCGATCTCGGCGTCGCCGTGCTGACCGGCAACCCGGTCACAAAGGATCTTGCTCAAGCTTTTCCGGCCACGCTGGAGCTTGCCACCCTCGCCGTCATTATCTCGACCGTGCTCGGTGTTCCGCTTGGAATGATCGCCGCTTTCTTTCGCGACACGTGGATCGACAAGGTCGCCCGTGTGATTTCCCTCGTTGGCCATTCGATACCGGTATTCTGGTTCGGCGTTGTTGGCCTCGTGATCTTCTATGCGGGTCTTTCGTGGGTCGGCGGCCCAGGCCGGGTGGATACTTATCTCGAGGGACTGGTCGAACCTCGGACGGGTCTCCTGCTCATCGATAGCCTGCTTGTCGGCGACACGGAAACCTTTTGGAACGCAGCCAGCCACATCATCCTGCCTGCCTGCATTCTGGCCTATTCCGCCATGGCCTATATTACCCGGATGACGAGGAGCTTTACGCTCGAGCAGCTCAATCAGGACTATGTGATCGCCGCACGCGCCAAAGGCGCCTCAAGCCTCCAAATCCTCACCGGGCACCTTTTGCCAAACATCGCGGTGCAGTTGGTAACGGTGTTGGCGATCTCATACGGAACGCTGCTTGAGGGCGCCGTCGTCACGGAGATCGTCTTCTCCTGGCCGGGCATTGGCCAGTATATGACGAACGCGCTGATGATCGGCGACATGAACGCGATCCTGGCGGGAACGCTGATCATCGGCTTCATCTTCATGATCCTGAACTTCATCTCGGACCTGGCATATCTGCTGCTTGATCCTCGCACGCGGGAGGTGACGCCGTGACCCTGCAAAACTCGATCTCAAATGATGAAGCAACAAAGAGTTACGCGGCCCGCTTTGTCCGCGGCCTTCGGGGCATGTGGGACAAGCTGTCTCAAGAACCATTAGGATTGTTCGGCTTTGCCATCGTCCTGCTCCTCATCATCTGCGCCGTTTTTGCGCCGTGGATCGCGCCCTACAACCCCGCAGTACAAAACCTTGCCGAAGCGCTTCGCCCGCCAAGCGCGGCTCACTGGGCAGGCACCGACGAGTTTGGGCGCGACATTTTTTCAAGGCTGATCTACGGCGCGCGCATCACAATCCTGACCGTGTCGGCGGTTTCCCTTATCGTCGGTCCGCTGGGCCTGATCATCGGCATTGTCTCCGGCTTCGCTGGTGGGCGCATCGACTCCGTTCTGATGCGCTTCACAGACATCGTCCTTTCCTTCCCGTCACTCATCCTGGCGCTCGCCTTTGCCGCAGCGTTGGGCGCCGGACTTGAAACGGCGATCGTGGCGATCTCGCTCACAAGCTGGCCGGCGATCGCCCGCCTTGCCCGAGCCGAAACCCTGATCGTTCGCAATACAGATTATGTTTCAGCCGCGCGTCTCTACGGAGCATCGCCCTCGCGCTTGCTGTTCCTCTACATCGCGCCAATGTGTGTTCCTTCCGTCGTCGTACGGCTGACGCTCAACATGGCCGGCATCATCCTGACGGCCGCCTCGCTTGGTTTCCTCGGCCTCGGCGCGCAACCGCCGGCGCCAGAGTGGGGTGCGATGATTTCAAGCGGGCGTAAGTTCATGCTCGACAACTGGTGGGTTGCTGTCATGCCGGGCATCGCCATCCTGATGACCAGCCTTGCGTTCAATCTCGTCGGCGACACGCTTCGCGACATTCTGGATCCTCGTCATGTCCGCTCCTGACAAGCCAATCCTGCAGGTGAAGAACCTGTCTGTCCGCTTCGGCAAGGGAGCAATCCCCGCCGTCAACAATGTCTCTTTCGATCTCGGCCCCGAGCGATTGGGCGTGGTTGGCGAATCTGGCTCGGGCAAGTCGACGCTCGGTCGCGCGATCATGAAGCTCCTGCCGACGGTTGCCCGGGTCACTGCCGACCAGTTGGATTTTGAGGGCAACACACTGCTTGACCGCCGCGAGCGTGAAATGCGCGCGCTTCGGGGAAACCGCATGGCGCTGATCATGCAGGATCCTCGTTATTCGCTGAACCCGGTGATCCCGATCGGTAAACAGGTTGCGGAAGCAGCGCTTTTGCATCGCCGCGTGAGCAGGTCAGAGGCGCGTGAGCTCGCGGCGAAGATGCTTGAGCGGGTCCGTATCACCGATATCGAGCGCACGATGCGGCTTTATCCGCACCAGGTCTCAGGCGGCATGGGACAGAGGGTGATGATTGCAATGATGCTGCTCGCGAAGCCTCGCCTCGTGATCGCGGATGAGCCGACTTCGGCGCTCGACGTCAGTGTCAGAGGAGACGTCCTGAACCTGCTTGACGAGATGGTTCGGGAGAATAACTCAGGTCTCCTCCTGATCAGCCACGACATCCGCATGGTGGCTGCCTTCTGCCAGCGGATCATGGTCATGTACAAGGGCAAGGTGGTCGAGACCTTGCAGCGATTGGAAGACGCGGAGCACCCCTATACCCGCGGCCTGATCGCCGCACTGCCGGATCCCGCACATCCGGTGCGTCGCTTGCAGACGCTCGACCGTGCCTTGATCGACGCAGCGGAGCCACGCCCATGATCCAGGTTAAAAACCTTATTGTTTCGTTCGGTTCGGGGGATTTCCGCCGGAAAGTAGTCAAGGATGTTTCCTTCTACGTGAGCAAAGGCGAGACCCTTGGGATCATCGGTGAATCCGGCTGCGGCAAGTCGACCCTGCTGCGCTCTCTTGCTGGCCTCGATCGTCATTGGGAGGGCAGCATCACCCTAGGCGAGAAACCTGTCGGCAGAATGCGAACCAGGGAGGAACTGCTGCTGGCACAGATGGTGTTCCAGGACCCCTATGCTTCGCTGCACCCGCGTCATCGCATCGGACGCATCCTCGCAGAACCTCTAAAGGCAATGGGGCTCGGCGCCGGTTGGGACAAGGTCGCCGATGCCTTGCGCCAGGTTGGCCTCCCGCCTCAGTTCGCGGAACGGTTTCCACATCAACTATCGGGCGGGCAAAGGCAACGTGTTGCCATCGCACGTGCCCTGATACTCGAACCGCCGCTCCTGCTGCTCGATGAACCAACCTCTGCGCTCGATGTCTCGGTACAAGCTGAAGTTCTCAACCTGCTCAGCGACCTGAAAGAGGCCCATAATCTGACCTTCGTGCTCGTCAGCCACGACCTCGCGGTGATCTCGCATATGTGCGACCGCATCCTCGTGATGAAAGACGGGGTCTTCGTTGATGAACTCAGTCAGGAAGACGTGCGGGTGCGACGGACCCACTCCGGCTACGCGCAGACGCTGTTGGAAGCGAGCCTTCTGTAACCCTTTCTCCAAAATCAACTACACGAGGCAAATCAATGTATGTAGGAACACAGCTCAAGGCGAGGGACGATGACGATTATCGCGTCTGGGCGCAACTCGGCATCAAGCACATCTGCGCCGATCCGGAAGGCAAGCCCGGTACCTGGACCCTCGACGATCTAAAGCGCCTGCGTGAAAAGGTGGAAAGCTTCGGGCTTATTCTGGATATGATCCAGATTCCGCTCCCCTCGAACCCGATCGAACGCGCCACCTACCCTGACATTCTGCTCGCGGGACCCAATCGGGAGCGCCAGATCGACGAGATCTGCAAACTTATCGAGAACCTCCACATCGCGGGTATCCCCGCTGCAAAATACAATCTGAACCTGATCGGCATTCCTCGCACGCCGGACGAACCGGGTCGGGGCGGCTCGATGAATGCGGCTTTCCGCTGGGAAAAAGCGGATCAGAATGCCGCCCCGGGGCTGGCTGGCGTTCTTTCGGAAGACGAGAATTGGGAGCGGATCGACTACTTCCTGGAGCGGGTCGTCCCTGTTGCGGAGTCGAACAGAATTCGCCTTGCCTGCCATCCGCACGATCCCTATACGCCGCCTGGGTATAAGGGCGTGACACGCGTCCTCGGCACGGTGGACGGTCTCAAGAAATTCGTGACCATGCGCGAAAGCCCCTATCATGGCCTGAACTTCTGCCAGGGCACGGTCGGCGAGATGCTCGATAACCCGCGCGAAGAGATCTACGATATCATCCGCTGGTTCGGCAGCCGCGACAAGATCTTCAACCTTCATTTCCGCAACATCCGTGGTGGGAAGTTGTCGTTCATGGAGACTTTTCCTGATGAAGGCGACATGGACATGGCGCTTTCCCTGAAGGTCTACAAGGAGGTCGGCTACCAGTACATGATCATGCCGGACCACGTGCCGACCATCTCCGGTCGCGATCCCGAGGGCGTCGCCTTTGCCTTCTGCTACGGTTACACCGCCGCCCTTTTGCAGGCGCTGGAAGTCTACTAATCCCCCAGGTACCGAGAGTGCCTCGCCGCTGGGACGTCTGAGCAGCGGCGAGAAGCTACATTTAAGTGTGGAGACTGGCGATGATGACACCCGAAGAAATTAAGAATTTGCTCGGCACCGGCCTCTTGTCCTTTCCCGTAACCCATTTCGACAAGGAAGGTCAGTTCCAGGCGGAAAGCTATCGCCACCATGTCGAATGGCTGTCGGGCTTCGAGGCGCCGGTGCTCTTCGCAGCCGGCGGCACCGGCGAATTCTTCTCCCTGTCTCCCGATGAAATTCCCGACATTGTTGCAGCGGCCAAGGAAGCCGCTGGCAAACGGCGATCGTCTCCGGCTGCGGTTTCGGCACCCATGTCGGCGTGGAACTGGCCAGGAACGTCGAAAAGGCCGGTGCCGACGGCATCCTTCTCCTGCCGCATTACCTGATCGACGCGCCGCAGGAAGGCCTCTACCAGCACGTGAAGCGCATCTGCCAGTCGGTCGGCATCGGCGTCATGGTTTATAACCGCGACAACTCGGTGCTCCAGGTCGATACGCTGAAGCGCCTGTGCGACGAATGCCCCAACCTGATCGCCTTCAAGGATGGCACCGGCGATATCGGCCTCGTCCGGCAGATCACCGCCACCATGGGCGACCGGCTGATGTATCTCGGCGGCATGCCGACGGCGGAACTTTTTGCCGAAGCCTATCTCGGCGCCGGTTTTACCACCTATTCCTCCGCCGTCTTCAACTTCGTGCCTGACCTTGCGGTCGACTTCTACAAATCGCTGCGCGCCGGCAACCGCACCCGCTGCGAAGAGATCCTGCGCGACTTCTTCTATCCCTTCATGGCGCTGCGCAGCCGCCGCAAGGGTTATGCCGTTTCCGCCATCAAGGCCGGCGTACGCCTGCAGGGCTTCGATGCCGGAAAGGTACGCCCGCCGCTCGATGACTTGACAGAGGAAGAGGAGCAGATGCTCCTGAAGCTTATCGGCAGCCACAAGCCGTAATCTTGTAGTTCGTGGGCTCCGCCGCCAGCGGAAACAGAATTGCGAGGAATGTCATGGTGATCACGGCATACTCGAGCTGATAAGAAGGCGCCACGACTTGCGAAACTCGTTTGGCATAAGTCACACCGGATTGAAAGCGAACTCTATCGGTTGTTGGTCGACGATCAAGCTTATCGGGATATGGCACGGACAAGCAACACATTCGGCGATGGCCATGCCGCGCAAAGTATGTCACGTGTGCCCGAGATGTTCCTAAATGCGTAATTCTGCAGCTCCCGAGGGTACCCGTCAGCGCAGCAGTTTCGGAGACGCGGCCTACGCCGACATAGAATCAACGTCGAGCAATCTCGCCACTTCCAAGCCCTGTTGCGAGGCAAGTGTCAGCACACGCAGAGTTGTCAATATCGTAGTTTCCGAAGTTGTCTCACCACACTCGCAGAAGTAGGGTAAAAAAATCAGGTTTCCCTTCGCCGATGTGGTCAAATAGTCTCCGGGGGTCGCGATGCAGGAAGACGAGAGCGTTGTCGACGTGTTTCTGCAGCACCGGGCAAGCCTGATCGAATATGCGGCCGCCAGAGCCGGCCGAGAGCACGCTGAAGATGTCGTGCAGGAGGCCTTTATCCGACTTTCGGCGATCCAGGGGAATGATCCTCAATGGGCTTTTGGTCCCCGTGGGGAAATTCGAAATCTCAATAGCTATCTTTTCGGCGTCGTGCGTAACCTCTGTACCGATCGATTACGCGCCTTGGCACAAGATCGCTCTCGCCGCTCGCCCGAGGAAGCACTGCAAAACGTTCCTCAAAAGGAGCGGTCTCCCGAAGAGGAGGTGCTGGTTCGAGAGCAGCTTAGATTGGTGAAGCATGCCATCGAGGGGTTGCCGCCGCGCATCGCAACGGCATTCAAGATGCGATGGATCGATGGCGTCTCCTTCAAGCTCATCGCGGCGCAACTCGGGGTTTCCGTTGCCCGAGCAGACCAGCTCGTGCGGCAGGCGGAAGTGCGACTTTCCCAGCAATTGCCGGATTTCAAGCCACGTTGTAGATAGAAGCTCTAAAGATCGCCGGCTTCCGCTGTGCCTTCGAGTGGCATGAATCTTGCTGCCGAATTGATGAGCCGACATGAACGTGGTGACGAACTAGAATGACAAATTTGACCGACGCACTTGCGGACGAGGACTGGCATGAAGCCCGATCTTGGGTCGACCGCCTCAAGCAGGACCCCGAAAACCACGAACTTCTGATGGAGTTTGAAACGTGGTTAGGAGAGGTACCAGCCAGGGCAGGCGCGTACCGCAAGGTTCTTGATACCTTGGAGCTCCTGCCGTTGCTTAGGGAACAACCATCAGATCGTGGAGGCGATCACTGTCCCAATTTAAAGCACCCTCCGGATAAAAGCTGAGACATTTGCGTTCCTGGCAACGCTCCAAGTTTATTCGTCGGAAAGGTTGAGCTCGCTTAGTCGGTTCCGTCGGACCTCGTCATTGGAGAACGGTCGCTTCGGCAGCATCTTCGACAAGAACACCAAGGTTTGATCGATGTAATAAGGAGAACTCTTCTCCGACGACTGCCCATAGGTGAGAAGAGCGCGAGCAACCGGGCCATCCTCGTTCCAGGTCACGATCTGAATGTAGCTTGAACCGCCCATGCCCAAGTTGTCATAGCCTTGAGGCCCCAGAGGCCCGAAATCCATCAGGTTCAAGACGCCCTCGGGACCGCTTCCGCCACTGATGGGAATGCCAAGTGCGTTTGCGCGCTTCTGTACCGCGCCAAGTGGCACATCCGCATCAAAGCCTGCCCGTTTAAGTTGCTCGACAGTGTCACCAATCATGTGCAGCACATGGTCTCGTAGATCCGGTCTCTCCTTGGCGAGGTCTCTCGGCGTCGTGAGTGGGTCCGATGGATCAAAGGAACGGCTCCAGAGATCCTGATCCGGCAGGTCGTTGACCCGCTGCCAAAGCTCGCGGAATATGACTGCGCCTTCGCTTGCTGCGTCATCCCGTCGATTCCATTGCCTGAGCGCAGCGCATCCGACTGAAACAGGCCGAGCGACGGTGGTGCTGTGTGAGGCGCAAATGTCTAGGATGTCGTCCAGAACCATCTCAGCAGCATAGTTGCGGTTGCTCAGCAGCATCTCCTGGAGATCGGTTGGTGTGATATTTCCTTTCCTGGCGGCGATCAGTTCTCTCAGCTGGCGGTATCCCGCTCTCGTGCGTAGATTTTGCGGCTCATTGACGCCACCGATGATCGACGCATAGCCGGTTAGAGGATGCTCGGCATTTGCAAGCCAGAATGAGTTGTTGCTGTTGAGGACGTAGTCAGCGCGCTGGAGAAGAGGCATCTTCTCCGCGGGCAGGATGCCCGGCTGAAGTGAGCCCTCGACGTTTTTCCATCCACAATCCGGTCGCGAACCGTCAAGAATCACAGCGCCGAAATTGTTGGCGATCGCCTGCGCTTCTGTTGACGGCTGGCAATTTCGCATTTGCTGCTCGGAAACGTTCGGTACGATCGACAGATCTGCGTAAAGGGTGTTGCCGTTGCGATCGGCGGCGATCGTGTTGACCCAGGGCGTACCATGAATTCTTTTCAGCGCGGCCTGGACGTCGACGACATCGTCCGCTCGATCGATGTCGAGCCACTGGTCCAGCGCTCGGCTGTTCTCCAGCATGGCATCGCGAACGGCATAGGCTCGTTGTTCGCTCCAGGTCGACTTGCCCGCGATGTTTCCGATGACGGGGCCGAAACGGCTCCAATACGTCATGCGTGTGACTGTGCGAAGAGAGCCGTCGGCCTGCAAGACGTCGATCGAAACTGGCTTGGGCTGTATTTTTTCCGGGTGCCCGTCATACTGATAAGACATTGGATCCCTAGGAAGAAGGGTCAGCTCATAGAACGTCTTGCGCTGCCCCGTTGAAACGGTATGGGTCCACGCCACGTTTTTGTTGAACCCAATGATGATGGCGGGATAAGGAAGAATGGTTACGCCCATCGCATCGAGACGGCCCGGAATCGTGAGGTGCATCTCATAAAACCGGTTAGGACCGTCCCACGGAAAGTGAGGGTTTGCGACCAGGATTCCCTTGCCGCCGGCGGCAAGGTCACGCCCGAGGGCGTATCCGTTGCTCCCCGGTGGTGCGGGCTCCCGCTGATCATGGTATCCAGGAGCACTCGCCGCCGGCTCCGGCGTCTCGGATGGCGGCATGGCGGTTGCAATGGCCTCCTTCAGGCTCCCCATACTGCCCTGGATCATCTTGTCGGCCATCAAGAGAAGAATATCGTTCGCTGACGCCGGGGCCACCCATTCTGCACTGCGGCAGGTTTCCGGACGTGCCCCTGCCGGAGTGTCGGAGAGATAGCGGTTATATCCAGCAGCGTAGCCAGCGACCAGTTCTGCCGCATCGTGACTGATGCTGCCGTAAAGCTCGGAAACCTTCGTCGGATCGACATATGAGCGATAGAACGTGTCGCTTTCGAGATTGGCCGGCCCGCCCCAAGACGGGTGGCCCTCGGCGCCAAAATATCGGGAGCGCTCTCCGCGGACCGTGATGAGCGTCTCGGCAAGCAGGCAGACATTGTCTTGCGCATAGGCGTATGCGACGCCATAGCCGAGGCTTCGATAATCCGAAGCCCTGATATGAGGGATGTTGAACGTCGTTCTAATGATCTGGACGCTAACCGGAGGACTCTTCTGATCTCTCGCGTGAACTTCAGGGGTCGCCGCCAGGACCAGACCCAGTAAGCCTGGCCCAAGGGCCGCAAACCTTATCGCTAAGCTGATCATTGAGCGAGATTGGCCTTTTGTCATCCGATAACTCTTCCGCTGGCAACCCTCAATTCGGCGACACACGATCACCTCTCTTCGGATGACGGACATGAAGGCCATTTTTCAAGGGCGCGGTCCCGGCCTCGTTCAATTGCGCCTCACAGCAGCCTCTCCTGAACACGTTTCAAGGCCATATGCAGAAAAAAATTCGAACACCCCTAGAAAGTCGACGCGCCGCTTCGTCTCTCCGTTGTCCGGCCTGGCAATCATCAGTCCTGGCAGGACGCTGAACGTTTCGGGCACGGCCTCTTAAACCGGCGGTTCTCGAGAGACTGCACGTTGATTGAGGAGGATCTCATGAGTTGGGGCGACGAAAACACCGATTTCACCGTGGTGATCAATCACGAAGAGCAATACTCGATCTGGCCAACCTACAAGCCGATCCCGGACGGTTGGCGCTCCGCCGGGAAAACCGGAAAAAAGGCGGAGTGCCTCGCCTATGTCGAGGAGGTCTGGACCGACATGCGCCCGCTCAGCCTGAGGAAGGCGCTGGCCGACCGTCAGGCAACCGAGAAAGCTTCAGCCTGAAGGGTTCGAAATGCCTCGGCTCAACCTTCTTTGCTTCCCTTATGCGGGTGGCACGACCTCGACCTATCGTGACTGGGACAAGGTACTGCCGTCATGGATAAGGGTTCGTGCGTTCGACCTGCCCGGACACGGCGCACGCCGGCACGAACGGCCAATTTCGAACTGGCCAGATCTGGTTCGGTGGCTGTTGACACAAATCGAGCCGTTCTCGCAGCAACCCTGCGCGCTCTTCGGGCACAGTATGGGCGCTCTTGTCGCCTTCGAGTTGGCGCATGCGCTGAAGGCGATAGGTCGGGAGCCCAAATGGCTCGGGCTCGCCGCATGCCGTGCCCCCGGCTATCGAGAAGCCGAGCTCAATTGGCTGCACAGCCCTGAGCAGCAAGTCCTGGCCGAACTCAGATCGCTCGGCGGCACACCGGATGAACTTCTCGAAAGCCGGGAACTGTTGGACCTCGTTTTGCCGGTGATCCGAAGCGACTTCCATTTATGCGGAACCTACGAGCAGGCCCATGGGGCACAACTCACATCCCCTATCACGGTCTTCGGAGGGACCGACGATCATGAAGTGTCGGCGCCGCGAAGGCACCTCACTGCCTGGCAGGAGGAGACATCAGGCCGCTTCGCACTGGCGATGATCGACGGGGATCATTTCTTTATCGACTCCCGCCGAAAGGAGCTCCTGAACGCGATCAGGGCATCGCTCTCCGAACTGAGAACCACAATGGAGATTATCGATGCTTGAAGCTGGAGCTGTGCGGAACGCTGAGATCCGCACCGGGAGAGCATTGGAAATATATGATTCTGAAACCCCAATAACGAGCGACCAATTTCTGCCGCGCGTCGGGTCCGGGTTACGGCATTCTGGCATCGATCCCCGAGCTGTTCACCTTTGGACTTTCGATGTCGACAGCCTGAGCGCGTCGGCAAGGCAGACGGTCCGCAGCTTTCTGTCTATGGACGAGATCGATCGGGCGAGGCGATTTCGTTTCGCTTTGGACCGAAGCAGATTTGAGATCGGCAGGGGCGCAATCCGCAAGATCCTGTCGCACTATACTGGACGCCGGCCGCCCGACATCAGGTTCCAGCGCGGTGCTTTCGGGAAGCCGTTCCTTCAAGATCTGGGGATATACGTCAACTGGAGCCATAGCGGTTCCTGGTGGTCGCTCGCCGTTTCTGCGGCCGGCCGCATCGGCGTCGACATCGAGTTGGAGGAAAACGCCGCGGATTGGACCGGTCCCGCTTCGATCGCCTTCAGCACACACGAGATTGGCTACGTCATACACGAGCAGGACCCAGAGCGCCGAAAACGCCATTTCATTGGCGTGTGGACGCGCAAGGAAGCGCTTGTAAAAGCGACGGGTAAAGGATTGCACGACGCGATGACGGCTCTCTCCGTCGTCGATCCACAAGGTCGTCCCAAGAGCAAGGTCGATCTGGGCGCCGACGGTTGCTGCTGGCTTTCCCCCTTCCGTGGGGGACCATCCGTCGTCGGGGCAGTGGCCACGGCGTTTCTGGCTACGGATATCCGGTATTGCGACGGCAAGGCCCTGGTCGAGGCTCCGGTCGACAGCAATCCACGATCACTTTCTCACAAGAACTGTCTTGCCTCAGTCCGAGCGGAGTTGTTGCCATGAGCGCAGTACAGCCTAATCCCATCACCGCAATCGACGTCACCGAAATCTGGAAGCACAAAGGGACTGCCGTCGTCCTTGTGCAAGGAACGCCAGATGCAGCTCTTTCCGATCACTTCGGTGTGGTTAAGACGCTGGTTGACCAACATCTGCCGCAGGAAGGAGCGATCCTCTTCCGCGGGTTCAGAAAAGTCGACGTTCCCGGCTTCAACGCATTTGCGCGGAGTTTCGGACACGAGCTCGCATCGTACGAATTCGCATCGACGCCGCGCAGCAAGATCGATGCCGGCGTTTATTCATCCACGGAGTATCCTGCACATCAATGGATCCCGCAGCACAATGAGCAAGCGTATACCCTGCGCTGGCCGCTGAAGATCTGGTTCTATTGCGACATTCCGGCTGAGGAGGGGGGTGCAACGCCCCTCGCCGACAGCCGGGAGGTCTATCGAAAACTGCGGCCAGAACTCCGCCGCCAGTTCGTCGACAAGGGCCTGATGTATGTCCGCAACTACGGCAACGGCCTCGATCTTCCATGGGAAAAAGTGTTCCAAACGGATGATCGCACCGTCGTAGAGGCATTCTGCCGCCAGCAGGACATTCGCTGGGAATGGCTCGCCGACGGCCAACTGCGCACACGTCAAATCTGCCAGGCCGTAGCGAAGCACCCGACGACCGGGGAGGACCTTTGGTTCAACCAGGCGCATCTCTTCCACGTGTCCGGCTTGGAAGCGTCCGTGCGTGAATCTCTGCTTGAGATCGTCGACGAGGAAGACTTGCCCCGCAACGTCTATTTCGGGGACGGCAGCCGCATCGAAGACGCGCTGCTCGATGAAGTCCGTGAAACCTATCTCGATGGGCTCTTCAGCTTCCCCTGGGAGGAGGGCGACATCCTCATGCTCGACAACATGCTGGTGACGCACGGCCGCGCGCCGTTCAAGGGCAAACGCCGGGTCCTCGTGGCAATGGCCGAAACCTACCCAGACTGAACAACCACTTCCATCACATCACAGTGTTGACCGCCTTCAAACCGCAAAGGAGACTTCCGATGTCGGCGAATCCCGAAAGACTTTTTGATTTTTCTCCCTATCTCGAAAATCTCGAGCCTCATCGCGAGCTGGTCAAACAGTTTGCCGCGCATGAGGCATTCAGAAGTGCCGACGTCGAGGAACTCGAACTCGACGAAGATTTTTACCGGCGGCCCCTGCGCCCGGAGGATCTCGACTATATCAAGTTCAAACGGGCCGTGACCCCGGATCGGATCAGCCTTCTTCCATCGCTCGCCGCCCAGCGGATGCTGCTTTGCATCAACGAGCTCGACGTCGCACGATTGCCGAAGGACGGCAGCGAAAAGAGTTTCGAGGAGTTCCATCGCTTCTACGGCGGCGATGGCCGCATCCTAGCCGCTCGGGTCCGGCCGTTCCTCGAGAACTATGTCTTCAGCCATCTTGCCGAGCCGTCCGAGGCAATCGACGTTGATGGCTGCGTCTCACAACTCGCGGACCATCTGCGAAACGAAGCGACGGAGTGGAACAATCTGTTCGAACTCCTCCAATACCGCGACTATGTGGAGGAGGGGCTTCGGTTCATTCTCATCCAACGCTGGAGCCTGCTGCCGGCAAAACGCGCCGCGCTGGCGAAGGCGGCGGCGGCGGGCTTCTTCGACATCCTTCCGGAGGACATCCGCCCACGGCTTTCTGTTGCGGGTTTCGAAGACGCTCTCATCCGCAAGCTCGCCGACAAGGTGGGCGTGAGCAAGCGCGAGCACTCCTACTGGCAGTTCTACCTGTCGACCAGCCTGGCCGGAGGCAACCTTCTGCACGCCTTTGCCGCACGTCCCGACCGGGCGCTGACGCTCTACGGCGCGGCCTTTGCCGCCGAAGCTGAATTCATCGCATTTGGCTGCATCGTTGGCCAGGGTCTTGGTCGTCTTGGCTTGATTTCCGGCGGTGAGTTCGGTCTCGATCTGCCAAAGACGATCGAGAGCATCACGCGACGTTTCCGCTCGGTGCTGACCGAGGTCGAGCGGCTCTATGGCGCCCGTGGCTTGGCGGAGGTCGCTCAAGGCTTTGTTGCCGCTCGAAGGCTCGCAGCGTGCACATGGGACGACCTTCTCGATCAGATGCGTTGGATTTCGGCCGTCGACCAGTATCGCGACATTGCCAAGTCAATCAGCGAACGTATCGAGGCCGAGCGGCCCGATATCGACAGGGAGACCTTCGTTGAGCCGCGCGAGATGTGCTCCACGACCCACGTCCATAACGATCATCGTCTGGTGGTCATCGAGTCCGGCGACATGGTCTTCTGGGCCAATCTCGGCATGAAGCTGCGCATGAAGCCCGGCGAGATGGTCTTCGTCCCCAAGGGGCGGCTGCACGGATCATCGATCGAGTCCGACGAATGCACCTATCATCAACCGATCATCCCGCCGGAGTGGATCGAGCCGCTGGTGAACGAGGTGCAGCAACGCAAGGCAGCCGCCGAGTAGCGGCTGTCACTCTCGCCATCGTCGCATAGGGATTGCACATGTCCAACGAGCAAGAGCAAATGACGTCTTCAGCCAACGAGACGACATCCTGGGGAACGCGAGTTATCCTCGGCGACAGGCATGGTGAAGTCGCCATTCCGGACTGGCTCGTTTCCTCCTACCAGCGATTCCGGCAGGATGTGGTACATCCGAAGTTTCCCTGCTTCTTCGGCACCCAGGCCGAACGACGCGGCGAGATGTTCTATTCCTTCGTCAACGGGACAGATCTCACAGATCTGCCCCGGACGATGGCCAAATTCTCAGAATTGTCGGCGGAGAGAGAGCACGAGAAGAACAATTTCGCGCTCTTTTTCGAGCCTGACCCGGTGCCTCTCAGCCATGATGAATACAGGCAGCGGTTTTGGAAAGCCCTGCAATATCTTCACGACCAGGATCCGACGCTCACCGAGCAAAGCGAGCTTTTGGAGCCGGACCATCCTGATTGGGAATTCGAATTCGCCGGCACACAGATGTTCGTCGTGGGTTGCACCCCCTCTTACGAAAGACGCCGCAGCCGCAATCTCGGACCGGGCATGATCATGCTGTTTCAGCCGAGGAGCGTATTCGTGGATGCGATCACGCAAAAGGCGATCGGTCCGCAGGCCCGCGATCAGGTCCGCAAGCGGCTGGTTGAATGGGACGGCATTTCGCATCACCCGGATCTCGGTGTATATGGCGACCCGGAAAACCGCGAATGGAAGCAATACTTTCTTCCCGATGACGACGACCCGAGCGCTGGACGGTGCCCTTTCCTCTCGCGCAAGCACGAACTGGAGAAGGCATCGCTGCATTCAATCCACGCGCTCAATTCCTCGTCGGGCTCTGAAGCGGTGGGATCGGGAGACACGATTGTCGACAGGCTTGTGCGGCACGCAGCGGAATTCCCTGACCAGATTGCGGTGCGCTTCCTCGTCGACGGTGAGGCCCGTGAGGAGGCTCTGACCTATCGAAAGCTTGACCTGCGCGCTCGCCATTTGGCCCACCAGTTGCGGGACCGGGCCGAGCCGGGTGATCGCGCCGTCCTCCTGCTGCCATCCGGCCTCGACTATGTGGTTTCTTTATTCGCTTGCTTTTATGCGGGCATCATCGCGGTTCCCGCCTTCCCGCCCGAAACCCAGCACCATCAGAACCTCGAAAGGCTTCGGTCGATTGTCTCCGATTGCGAGCCAGCAGTACTCCTGACCGACGCGACGCATCTCGCCCATGCCGCGTCTTTCGCGGCTGCGGAAGGCTTAGAACAGACCATCCTGTTTGAAGTCGGGCCGCCTCGGGATCTGACGATCCTCTCTCCGGCTGCGGTCAAGCCGGAAGCGATTGCCTTTCTGCAGTATACGTCGGGATCGACCTCAACGCCGAAAGGCGTCATGGTTTCTCATGCGAACGTTACCGCGAACGAACGCCTGATCGGTGAGGCGATGGAGTTCGGTGCCAAAGACGTGATGGTCAGTTGGGCACCGCTCTATCACGACATGGGACTGATCGGCGGACTTTTTGCGCCGATCTATCATGGCTTCCCTCTGGTCCTCATGACGCCGCAGGACTTTCTTGAACGACCATCCCGGTGGCTGAAGGCGATTTCGAAGTATCGTGGAACCGCCGGCGGCGGTCCGGATTTCGCCTTCCAGCTCTGCATCGACCGGATTCGGGAAAGTCAGTTGCAGGATCTCGACCTTTCGAGCTGGCGGGTCGCCTATTGCGGCGCTGAACCGATCCGCCCGGAGACCATGGCAAGTTTTGCCGGTCACTTCGCAGCAGCAGGTTTCCGGGCCGATGCACTCTATCCCTGCTATGGCCTAGCAGAAGGAACGCTCATGGCGACCGGAGGCAAGCCTTTGTCCGGCGCAAGGGTCGGCCGCTTTGATACCGAAGCTCTTTCACGAGGACGCGCGGTCGTTGACGACACCGGAACGGGAATAGTCGATTGCGGCGTCATCCAGGCAGATCATCAGGTTCTCATCGTCGATCCCCAGAGCGGCGCTACGTGCGCAGAGGGTGAAATTGGCGAAATCTGGCTCTCCGGCCCGAGCGTCGCGAAAGGCTACTGGGAAAACCGGAGGGCGACGCGGGAAACCTTCGTCGAAAGCGCCGATCACGGGCTCTGCTTGCGCACCGGCGATTTGGGTTTTCTCGTGGATGGCCACCTCTATGTCAGCGGGAGGCTGAAGGACCTCATCATTATTCGCGGCCAGAACTACTATCCGCAAGACATCGAGAGGGCCGTCGGCGATCCTGTCGATGCGCTGCGCAAGGGAAGAATTTCTGCCTTTCCGATTATCGCGGGCGGACAAGAGACGATTGGCATCGCCGCCGAGGTCTCGCCTGCCAAGTTCGAACGCCTTGGCGGCGATGTTATCCTTGATCAGATCCGAGCGGCTGTCGCGTCCTCGCATGGGGAGGCGCCCGGTCTTATGCTACTGCTCAGGCCTGGCGACCTACCTCGGACATCGAGTGGAAAACTGAGGCGCAGCGCCTGCTTGCCCGAATGGCTAAGCGGCTCGATTTCCCCGTTGGCTTATCACCATGTCAACGAGGGCAAGGTTTCCGGCCGCCCTCCCTATGCAGCACCTGTCGACGAATATGAGCGAAGCATCGCATCCGCCTGGGAAGAGATTCTCGGCATCGCTTCTATCGGGCGCGATGATGATTTTATTTCTCTCGGAGGGCAATCGATACTGGCAGCCCGCCTTACGGCGCGGCTTGCTGAGATCTTTGGCCTCTCCCTCTCTCCCGCGATCGCCTTCAGCGCTCCGACCGTTATTGAGCAGGCGGCCCTCGTCCGTTCCATGAAGCGCCGGACCGATCCGCTGCCGAATTCGCCGAGGAAGGGGCAGCCCATTCCTCTGACCCACGAGCAGAGCGGGCTCTGGTTCTTTTGGAAACTGGAGCCCGATAGCGCTGCCTATAATGTCGTCCGAACTCTGCAGATAGACGGCGCAATCAACGAGCAGGTGATGCTCGACAGCCTGAAGATCATCCTGAAACGGCATGAGGCACTGACTGCGCGCTTCTCCGAGACGGATGGCATTCCTTACCAGGAATTTGCGACCGAGCCGGCATTTGACTGGGCGAGTGACGATCTGTCCGCTCTCGCCTCTGATAGAAGGCGCGACGCCGCACAGCACATTCTGGCTGCCGACATCATCGGGCCGTTCGATCTGACCAAAGGCCCCCTGCTGCGGGTTCGCTATATCGTCCTCGGGCCGGAGGCCTGCCTTCTCCAGTTTGTTACGCATCATATCGTCGCCGATGCGCGATCGGCTGAAATCTTTCTGACGGAGCTGGCAGCCGTCTATACTGCTGCGTGCGAAAACAGAGCGGCGGCCTTACCGGGCCCGTCCATTCTCTACGGGGGCTATGTCGCCGCGCAAAGCGCCAGAACGATCGACGGCATCGAGTATGAGCGGCAACTTGCTTATTGGCGGTCTTACCTTGGAACCGAAGGCCGCACGGCCGCCCTTCCTGCCGATGTCCGCCCAGGCGCCGACGATCCCGGCATCGGCGAAACCCTGAACGCCGATGTGGCGCAATCCATTTCCACAAGCATCGGCGAGCTTGCCAGAGGTTGGCGTACGACACCCTTCACGATCATGCTTTCGACCCTCATCCTGCTCGTGACGCGCTATGGCAACGGACGGGATGCGCAGATCGGCGTGCCGATTGCAGGACGTGACGATCCAGAGACGCGCGATCTCGTAGGCGACTTCGTCAGGATGCTCGTGATCCGCGGCGAAACGACCGGCGACAAAACGATCGAAACCTTCGTTCGCGAAGTGCATCAAGGCCTGATCACCGGCCAACTCAATCAGGACCTTCCCTTTTCCAGGCTTGTCGATGCGTTACGTCCGGAACGCGACCTATCGGCCACGCCATTTTTCAATGTCACCTTCAACCTCAGGAACAACGGGGATGGACAAGACCTTTCATTTGGTGAGGCCATTGCTCGTCCCGAAATGCAGGTGGTTCGACCGGTTGCCTTCGATCTGATGATCGATGTCGACGAGACCGATCACGGCCTTTCGCTCTCCTGGTCCTATCGCCCAAGCGTCTTTGAGGCCGCCACGATCGAGCGTCTTTCGGCCCATTACGTGGAGGTTCTGTCGCAGATCGCGTCGGCGGGCGAGGGCACACGGCTCGGCGAGCTGACGCTGACCGTGCCGGTTAAGCATCCC
>NZ_JBLFFK010000021.1:0-108444 GCF_051400715.1 Neorhizobium descurainiae | reverse complement strand
CAGAAGCGTCCATTTCACAGGTATCGTTCACCTCATCGCAGCAATGATATGGATGCGATGAATGTCGATCCGACCTAAGGGAGGAAACTATGAAGGCTCTAGTATATTACGGACCAGGCAAAAAAGATTGGGTCGAAAAGCCGAAACCTCAAGTTTTGGAGCCCACGGATGTCATCGTGAAAATCACGAAGACCACAATCTGCGGCACGGACCTGCACATTCTCAAGGGCGACGTACCCAACGTGACGGAAGGAAGAGTACTCGGCCACGAGGGGGTCGGCATAGTCGAAGATGTCGGCAGTGCCGTGCGGAATTTCAGGAAGGGCGATTCCGTTCTCATTTCGTGCATCACCTCATGCGGGTCGTGCCCCAATTGCAAACGGCAGCTCTATTCCCACTGCGACGATGGCGGCTGGATCCTAGGTCATCTGATCGATGGCACCCAGGCTGAATATGTCCGCATCCGCCATGGCGACAATTCTCTTTATCCAATCCCGGACGGCGCAGACGAGGAAGCACTCGTGATGCTGTCCGACATCCTCCCGACGGGGTTAGAGATCGGCGTCCAAGCTGGCGGCGTGAAGCCCGGCGATACAATCGCCATCGTGGGTGCCGGGCCTGTCGGCATGTCGGCCCTCCTGACCTCGCAGTTCTATTCCCCCGGGCGCATCATAGTGATCGATAGAGATCCTGCGCGGCTTGGACTTGCACGGCAATTCGGCGCGACCGATACGATCGAGGTGGGAGCACAGGACGCCGTGTCTGAAGTCATGGGCATGACGAACGGAAAGGGTGTCGATGTGGCGATCGAGGCCGTGGGTATTCCAGCGACCTTCGATATCTGCCAGAAGACTGTGTCAGCGGGTGGAAGGATCGCAAATGTCGGCGTTCATGGGAAACCGGTGGATTTGCACATCGAGGACCTATGGATCAAGAACATCAGCATCTCGATGGGACTGGTGAACACCAATACCACGCCCATGCTGCTCAAAACCGTTCAGGCGGGGAAGTTCGACCCTCGCAAGCTCATCACGCACCGCTTCGAGCTTGATGATATTGTCAAAGCATATGAGGTGTTCGGTAATGCCGCGCAGGAGAAAGCCATGAAGATCATCCTGACCGCCTAGGGGCGCTCTGTAGTATCTGTCAGCCTGCACGCCCATGATCGGCCGAAGATCGAGGCCACAGGGTAGGAGCCTGCAGGCCTGCGGTGTGAAGAGGGTCTAGCGGCAGTGCAGCGAGAGAGAAACGACATCGCCCCCGCACTGTCACTCGGCTCATCGAGCGATGCGACCCCAGGTTAGCATTCTCGGCCTCGATATGGTTCAGAATAAAACTGACAGACTCTAGGAGTTGCCGGCGAAGAACTGGTCGCTGTGAAATAACTTCCTGGTGCCTTGTTGCACAGATTGGCGATTTGGCTGCCGAGAGACCTGCTGCCAAAACCGGCTGTCAGGCGCCTGCAGTGATGCGATATTTGCCGGGTGGCACGCCATGATACTTCCTGAAGGCCCGGCTAAACGCGGCCTCTGACTGATACCCGACTTCCGACGCCACAACCCGCAGTGGCAGTTTTCCGCCCTCGAAACGCCGTGCAGCTAAGGTCATGCGCCAAGCTGTAAGATAGCCCAGCGGCGTGTCGCCAACCCGTTCGGTGAACCGCCTTGCAAAGGCCGCCCGAGATAGTCCTGCTTGCCCGGCCATCGCCTCGACGGTCCAATCGGACTGTGGGGCGGCGTGAATGGCGCGGAAGACCCGGGCCAGTTGCGGGTCATGCATCGCAGACAGCCAGCCGGGTCCGTGTCCTTCCTGTGCCGCGGCGTTACGCAGGACGTAAATCAGCAGGCCGTCGGCCAGTCTTTCCACCAGCATTTCGTTGCCCTGGCGATGGCTGTCCAGTTCGGCTGTCAGAAGCTCCGAGAGCGCTACGATTCCGCGGTCGTGCTCGATGTCGGCTGCCTTGAGATGTACAAAGGGCGGCAAGGCCGCTGCACCGATCTGAGCGCGGATCGCATCAGGCCGAAACTGTCCGCAAAAGATTTCCGTCGCTTCACCAAGCTCGGCCGCATCGAAGCTTCGGCGGGCGAACTGCTCGACAGGTTCGGCCAATGTCTGCGGACTGTCGACAACTTCGTGAGCTACGCCATCGCTCAGGACAACCAGGTCACCCTCGTGGAGCTGCGTAGTGGGACGCCCGTCGATCCGCAGCCAGGCTCCGCCTCGCCGGATCAGATGGAAGGCCAGTGCAGAGCCGGCTTCGAGCCGAAAGCCCCAACGGCCGCAGGTCACACTCCGCGCCAGGTGATATTTGGGATGGGCGAACATACGCAGCCAGTCATCGAGCACGCCCACAATGCACCCTCGTTGAGACGATCTGCAATCAGATCGAGCGTTTATACCATTGCGCGTCTACCGACTCCATTGCAAGTTTGAACCACAACATCATGGAGGCCATCATGGCGAAAACAATTTTGGTAACTGCAGCGACTGGCACAGTGGGCCAACACCTGGTCCCGAGACTGCTGGCCCACGGGCATAACGTCAAGGCAGCTTCGCGGAGCGCCTCAAGCAGCCAGGACAATTCGGTCCTGCTCGATTTCGCAAGGCCGGAGACCTTTGAAGGTGCTCTGGCCGGCGTCGACGCCGCATATCTCGTGATTCCTTCCGGAACCGCCGACCCCCTGGCGCTCGCTGGCTTCATCAATGCCGCTGCTGCCGCCAGCGTAAAGCTCGTTATGCAGTCAGCTATGGGCGTCGATGCCAGCGAGGACATACCCTATCGCAAGCTTGAGCGGCTCGTCGAGAAGTCCGGCACGCCCTATGTCTTGCTGCGCCCGAACTGGTTCTTCGACAATTTCCATACCTATTGGCTCAAGGGTATCCTCGGTCACGGCTTGATTGCTTTGCCCGCTGGCGATGCCAGGACGAGCTTGATCGACGCACGTGATATCGCAGACGCCGCGGTCGCCGCCTTGACCACTTCGGACCATGACGGACAGGCGTTCACGCTCACGGGCGCCGAAAGCTTCAGCTATGCCGAGGCAGCAGAAATACTTTCTGCGGTGCTGGGCCGCACCATCCGCTACGAAGCCGTCGACACCACAGGATTCCTCAACCTTGCTGCAAAGTTGGGGCTTTCAGAAATGCATGCACAAATGCTCGCGCCGATCTTTTACCCTGTCGCCCAAGGCTGGGCGAGCGTTGATACAGGGGACACCTCCCGCCTCACGGGGCGCCCGCCTCGCCGATTTGTCGACTATATCGCCGATAACGCCGCGCGCTTCCGCTAAGAGTGTCGCGCGGGTTCATGGCTTTCGGGCGAAAGAGACTGGTGCGCGATGATCTCTCCAGTCTGATGCAGAATTGCTCGGGAGCTTAGTGGACCACGTTTGAACTACTCGCTCTTGATGGGACCCGAACCGGCGGCACCCCACATGATGGCTTAAGCCCTTGAAAGGACGACTTGCGGCGTAACGCCTATTTATGGAACTTTTTGGCTTATCGAGGCAAGGTCCACGTTTACCCTTACCGGCGCCGAAAGCTTCAGCTATGCCGAGGCAGTAGGAATCCTCTCTGCTGTGCTGGGTCGGACCATCCGCTATGAAGCTGTCGACACCACTGGATTCCTCAGTCTTGCTGCCAAGTTAGGGCTTTCGGAACTACACGCACAAATGCTTGCGCCGATTTTTTACCCTGTCGCCCAGGGCTGGGCGAGTGCGGATAGCGGCAACACCGCACGCCTCACCGGACGACCGCCTCGCCGATTTGTTGACTATATTGCCGATAACGCCTGGCGCTTCCGTTGAGACTTCCGTCTGGAGCGCTTTCGGGTAAGGAGACTGGTGAGCGATAATCTCTCCAGTCTCATACCGGAGCACGGAAATCATTTTTCGATAATTCCTGCTGTCACCACCGGAGCTCCGGAGCTAACTGTCGAATAGGCCATTCGCTAGAAGCCGAGGCCGATCCTGAATCGACAACTTGCTTGAGCCGCTGACGACCAGTCCGATTTCCGCCCCTCATCGGTCGTAGCGCGGACCACGCGTAGCAATGGATGAACCGAGGTCCATTCCTGATGCGACGGCTAGAAAATGTCAGAGCAGAGTTGAGCCTGAATGGCGCTCGTTGACTCGGACGCACCATCATCCTCGTCGGCGTTCTCGGTTTCATTGCCGCCGCCAAATCCTGATCCGCTAGATCTGACCGCCAATCGGGTCAGAAGGTCTCAAAGCAGTGTGCCGATCCTGGTGACTTGAACCGGGCGTCCCTGCCGTCACAGCTTGAAGATCAATGCTCAAATGTTTGCGGCGGTATATATGTCAAACGGCAGTAAATTCTGTGCGGTAGCGGTGCGTTCTCCTCTATTCAAAGCAGCGTCACCCATCGAGCGCACCAACGTGTCTGCGAGTTGGCGCGCCGGGTGAGACAGCACGACCTTCAAAAGTCCCTCAGCTAAACCGGCGCGTGTTTCATTGGTTAGCTCGTGGGCTACGACCACCAGTTTCTGGGCTGCGGCACTTCGATCCTCCCGAAGGGCTTGCATTACCCCTGTTACTCCGCCCCCTGCAACATAAAGGCCGACCCAGCGCTCTTGCGACGCTAGAAGTTGCTTTGTCAGCTCGTAGGCAGTCTGTGGCTCCTCCATCGTCGCCAACGTCTCGAGCATCCGAAATTTCGGTGCCGCCTCCCGGAAATACGATCGAAAGCCCATCTCGCAGAGTTCTTGGGCCAAATAGCGATGGCTCCCGACGAATACAGCTACCTCGCCTGGCCTTACGTTGAGGTGAGCAATGAACCAAGCTGCAGTTCTCCCCTTCTTTGCGCAATCATTACCGACGAAGCCTGCTCTTTCGGGGGCCGACACATCCGAAATCATCGTCACGACGGGGATGCCATCAACGGCAAGATCCGCAATCGCATGATTGACCTGTGGGTGGTCCGACGTGATCATCCCGATGACGTCAGCCTCGCGACTTAGCGCATGAATTGCGGCGGCTGCTTTGTCAGGACTGAGGTCGTCCATAAAGCGAACAATCGCTCGTCCGTGAGCATCGGGGTAGGCGTCGACAGCCTTCGTGAGGAGTTCGCTCCACATCTGGTAGAGCTTTCGGTGCTGTTGCTTGAGCAGAAAACCGAATTTGATGACCGGCTTGTCCGCTTCGATGCGCCGTTTGATCGCCGTCAGGCCGTGAAACCCGATGCGCTCAGCGGCCTCAAGAACGAGTTCGGCTGTCTTCGGTCGCACCGGGTGGCGGCCATTGATGACCCTGTCCACCGTTGAAATTCCAACATTTGCTGCCTTTGCCAGATCGGCAATCGTCGGTCGCGACACGCTATAATCTCCCATTTTATGAAAGTGACCATGAACGACTTTGAGAGAAACGTATAGACCTAAATTGACATAATTTGAGGAAGTCGACAAAGAATGGAGCCAGAAAGACGCCGACCGGCGCCGGGCTTGGGAGAGCCTGAATACTGGAGGAATATCTAAAATGACATATGCTGGAGGATCGCCGGCAACGATGGCGGCTGCGCCAAAGAGCGAATATGTCCTCGAAATGCGCGGGATCACCAAGGATTTTCCTGGCGTTAGAGCACTTGATGGGATGAGCCTGAAAGTACGTCGGGGCAGCGCTCATGTCCTCGTTGGGGAAAACGGCGCTGGCAAATCGACGCTGATGAAGATCTTAAGCGGCATTTACGCCATCGACGACGGAGAGATTTTCTTTCAAGGCGAGAAGCTCGACCATCAAAACGCGGCTGCAGCGCTGGATCGCGGCATTTCGATGATCCATCAGGAGCTCAGCCCGGTTCTCGACATGACGATCGCCGAGAACATCTTCCTCGGCCGTGAGCCCACAGTCGGTAAAAAGGGCGTCTTCGCCTCCTTCGTCGACTTCAATCAAATGAACGCCGACACGCAAAAGCTTCTCGACCGACTGGGCCTCAAATATTCGGCCGACACAAAGATGCGTGATCTTTCGATCGCGGCCATGCAGCTGGTCGAGATCGTCAAGGCAATTTCGCGGGAAGCATCCCTCGTCATCATGGACGAACCGACCTCCGCGATCAGCGATACCGAAGTTTTGATGCTGTTTCAACAGATCGCCGACCTGAAGGCAAACGGCGTTGCAATCATCTACATCACCCACAAGATGGACGAAATCTTCCAGATTGCCGATGACATCACGGTCATGCGCGATGGTCAGTTCATCGCCACAGGGCGCTCGAGCGACTACACCGAAGCAAAGCTGATTTCTCAAATGGTCGGTCGAACGATTTCGAGCATCTTTCCCAAGGAAGAGGTGCCGATTGGCGATGTGGTGCTCTCGCTGGACAATGTAGGCCGCGCTGATGTCTTCGAGAAGGTCAGCTTCACGGTGCGCGCTGGTGAGATCGTTGGCCTAGCCGGGTTGATCGGCGCTGGCCGAACGGAGGTTGCCCGGGTGATCTTCGGTCTCGACCAAAGTGATGCCGGCACCATTCGCCTCAATGGGGCGCCGATCAAGGTAGCCTCTCCCACCGATGCGATCCGACAGGGGATCGCCATGGTCTCCGAAGATCGCAAAGCAGAGGGCCTCGTGCTGTGCCGATCGGTCGGCGAAAACATCTCGCTCGCCAATCTGAAGAAATTCGCGTCCGGGCTGTTCATCAACGAGCGGCAGGAGGAAACAGCCGCCCAGCGTATGATCAAGATGCTGCAGATCAAGACCCCGAACACCGAGATGATTGTCGAAAACCTGAGTGGCGGCAATCAGCAGAAGATCGTGCTGGCGAAATGGCTGCTGGGCGATCTCAAGCTCTTGATCCTGGACGAGCCCACGCGCGGCATCGATGTCGGCTCAAAGTCCGAAATCCACAAACTGATGACTGAGTTTGCCCGCCAAGGCCTGGCGATCCTCATGATCTCGTCGGAACTGCCCGAGGTTCTTGGAATGAGCGACCGCGTCGTGGTGATGAGCGAGGGACGGGTTGCCGGCGAACTGACAAGAGGCGAGGCGACGCAGGAAAGCGTCATGCGCCTCGCAACGGGAGGACACTGATGAGCGTCGAAACAGCAACCAAAAGCGCGAAGCAAGGCAAGGCGTCGCCCCTGAGCAACGTGGACTTTGCGCGGATTTACCGCAAGTACGGGACAGTGCTGATCTTCATTGGCATTTGTATTTTGGCGTCACTTCTAAGCCCGACGTTCCTGACCGAAGCCAATTTGACCAATGTGCTGCGCCAGGTCGTGGTCGTCAGTCTTCTTGCCTGCGGCGTCACTTTCATCATCATCCTTGGCCATATCGACGTGTCGCTCGGATCGGTGCTGGCGCTTTGCGGTGTGATCGCCACAAGCGTCATGGCCATGACTGGCAGCGTGGTTCTTGCCGTCTGTGCCGGGACCGCGGTCGGCATCCTTACGGGCCTGATCAATGGCTTTGTCATCACATTCTTCCGGATTCCGTCTTTCATCATGACGCTTGCGATGACGACGGTCGCTCGTGGCGTGGTGCTGCTCTACACTGGCGGCTCGCCCATCACCGGTCTTGGCGATTTCAAGATCATCGGTCAGGGCTCGCTCGGCCCGGTTCCGATTTCCGTGCTCATCCTGGTGGCTTTTGTCACCTTGTCATGGGTTCTTCTCAACAAGACGAAGTTCGGGCGCTACGTCTATGCGGTCGGCGGTAATGAGCGTGCCGCTCGCGCTTCCGGCATCAATCCGGACAGCATCGTCGTGAAGGCCTTCATCTTCAACGGTATCCTGTGCGCCGTCGCGGGCATCGTCCTCATGTCTCGCATCAATTCCGGTCAGCCGGCCGGCGGCGTCGGCTACGAGTTCGATGCGATCACCGCGGTGGTCGTCGGCGGCACCAGCCTGATGGGCGGCACCGGAACCATCACCGGCACAATTATCGGCGCGATGATCATCGGCGTCATCAACAATATGCTCAATCTCCTCAATGTCAGCTCGTACTGGCAGCAGATCATCAAGGGACTGATCATTGCGATCGCTGTCATCCTCGACGTCTGGACAAAATCGGCCCGCAGCAAAAAGAAGGCCTGACGCCGTTCGGGCCGCACCACAAGGGCGGCCGGGACCAACTGTATGTGCGCCTCGCGGCGCTGAACGTAACCTAGTCTCAATTGGGAGGACCCCTATGAAACTTTTTGCTAAACTTGCTCTTGCTTGCGCCGTCTCTATCTCTGCTCTGTCGGCAGGTGCTGCTTTTGCCGCTGACAAATTCGTCGTCGGATATGCGAACATGGCCGATACCGACGTCTTCGTTATGGCACGCAAGAATGCCTTCATCGAGGCAGCCAAGTCCGATCCGGCTGTCGAAGTCAACTTCTCCGACGCTAACAATGACGCCAGCAAGCAGCTTGACCAGATCGACAATTTCATTGCCCAGAAGGTCAATGCCATTGTTGTCGTTCCCGTCGATTACCAGGGCATCGTCCCCGGGGTCGAAAAGGCCAACGCGGCAGGAATTCCCGTCATCGCGCTGGGTATTCAGTCGGCTGGCGGCAAGTACACCTTTGTGGGTTCCAAGAACATCGATGCCGGCCGTCTTCAGGGCGAGTTCATGAAGACGAACCTGCCGAAGGACGCCAAAATCCTCTACCTTGAAGGTACGCCGGGGCTCTCGCACACGCAGGAGCGCAAGAAGGGCTTCGAAGATGCGCTCGGCCGTTCCGATGTGGACACTCTCGCCAGCCTCTCGGCCAACTACGACCGCGCGGAAGGCATGAAGGTCACGGAAGACTGGATCCAAAGCTTTCCGAAGTTCGATGCAATCGTCGCAGCCAACGACCAGATGGCGCTCGGCGCTCTCGAAGCTCTCAAGGGTGCAGACCGCCTCAAGGGCGTCCTTATTTCCGGCGTTGACGGTGTCCCGGATGCATTGACGGCCATCAAGGCCGGTGAGATGTCCCAGACGATCTTCCAGGACGCAGCTGGTCAGGCAAAGGCCGCCTTCGAGGTCGTTGAGGGTATCAAGAAGGGCGAACAGCCGCCAGCCGAGAAGCTGGTTCCCTTCGCCTCCATCACCAAGGAAAACGTCGACCAATTCATCAAGAAGTAATTCCTCCCGGGCGTGTCGGGAATCCGTTCCCGGCACGCCGAACCGCTCACCTCTCCATCAGCCATTCGTCCGAACATAGGAAAAACCATGACAACAAGAATAGCAGTTATCGGCGCGGGCCTGATGGGCGCAGATCACGCGAAGATCGTTGCAGAAGAAATGCAGGGCGCCACGCTGCAGCTCATTTGCGATAGGGATGAAGGCCGCGCTCGCAAGGTGGCCGATTCGTACGGTGCGGCGGATGTCGGAAACGATCCGGAAGCGGCCATCCAACGAGCGGACATCGATGCGGTGATCGTGGCAAGTCCCGATTTCACTCATGCCCCCCTTTCGCTCGCCTGTATCGCAGCCGGAAAGAAGGTTCTTTGCGAAAAGCCCCTGTCACAGTCATCTGACGAATGCCTCAAGGTGATGAATGCCGAGATGGTAGCCGGCGAACGCTTCGTGCAGCTTGGCTTCATGCGCCGGTATGACCAATCTTATGTTGAGATGCAGCAGGCGCTGAAAAGCGGCGCGCTCGGTCGCCCGCTGATGATGCATAATTTTCATCGCAATGTGGAAACGCCTGCATCTGACTTCACGGGCGCGATGGCTATCACCAATTCGGCGCCGCATGAATTCGACGTGGTCCGTCATGTGCTGGGCACAGAATATGTGTCGATCTCGGCGTTTCAGCCGAAGCGTTCGGATGCCATGGTCGCTCCTGTCCTCATGGTTCTCGAGACCGCGGATGGGCAGCTGGTGAATATCGAAATCAATAACAACGCGGCCTATGGCTACGACGTGCGGGCGGAGCTCGTTGGTGAAAAAGCCTCGGTCGCGATGAACCAGGTCGCGTTTACGCGGATCGATCAACGCCTCGGCCAACACACCGGTTATGACGCCGATTGGCGCGGCCGGTACTATGACGCCTATCGTCGCCAGAACCGTGCTTTCCTGCGCTTTGTCGAGACCCGGAAATTCCCAGAGATCGCATCGAGCTGCTGGGACGGCTACTGCGCGGCCATCGTCGCGGAAGCAGGCGTCAAAGCGTTGAACGAGGGGCGCAAAGTCGCAGTAGAAATGATCAATAAGCCGGAGTTCTATGCATGAAACTGGGTTTCGTATCCGACAGCCTTGGCGGCGTCCCAATCGATCAACTGCTTGAGCACGCCAAACGCATTGGCGTATCCGGGGTGGAAGTGAACACCTGCGGATGGTCGACCGCACCGCACTTCAGTCTGAAAGCCATGCTGGGTAACCGCGATGCGCAGAAAGCCTTTCTTGATGGGTTTGCCGACCGCGGCCTGGAGGTGATCAGCCTTAACGCAAACGGCAACCCATTGCATCCGACAGACCCCACGCAAGGTGAAGGCCTGAAGAATACGATCCGGGTCGCCGGCGAAATGGGAATTAAAACCGTCTGCACCATGTCAGGTCTGCCTGCCGGCAGCCCCAGTGACACGATGCCGAACTGGGTCGTCTCGTCCTGGCCGCCGGAGACACAGGCTATCCTTCGCTATCAGTGGGAAGAGAAGTTGCTGCCATTTTGGGAGGAGATTGTCACGCTTGCGAAGGAGAATGGTGTCGAGCGGATCGCTTTGGAGCTTCACGGAAATCAGTGTGTATACAATGTGCCATCGCTCTTGAAGCTGCGTCAGGCCGTCGGCCCGACCGTCGGCGCCAACCTCGATCCCTCTCACCTCTTCTGGATGGGCGCAGATCCATTGATTGCCCCCGAAGCTCTCGGCGACGCGATCTATCACGTCCATGCCAAGGATACTTTCCTCAATGCTCCGAAGCAGGCTGTTACGAGCCTTCTCGAAAACGGAAGCCTGATGGATATCCCTGCTCGCAGCTGGTCCTATATCACGCTGGGCTTTGGGCACGGGGAAGAGTGGTGGCGTCAGTTCTGCTATCGCCTGAAGATGGCCGGATATGACGGCTGGCTTTCGATCGAGCATGAGGACGTGCTTTTGAATTCCTTGGAAGGCTTGGAGAAATCGGTTGCCCTCCTGCAAAGCGTAATGCCCAGCGCGGCAGCTGACTTCAGACCCCAGGCAATCTAGCCCCGGGGCGCGATAGCCCGACTTCAAAGACAAAACACTCGCGGCAATGTCTGACGCGGGCAGGACAGGTGTGGCCAATCCTCACCCCTAACCCATGAGACGCACATGAACAAAACACTTGATGTCATCACAATCGGGCGCTCGTCAGTCGATCTCTATGGCGCCCAGGTCGGCGGCCGGCTGGAAGACATGGGCTCTTTCAACAAATACATCGGCGGAAGTCCCACCAATATCGCTTGTGGGGCTGCGCGTCTCGGTCTGAAGAGCGCTGTGATCACCAAGGTCGGCGACGAGCATATGGGTCGGTTCATTCGCGAGCAGTTGGTCCGCGAGGGCGTCGACGTGCGAGGGGTGGCAACTGATCCTGAACGATTGACGGCCCTTGTCATCCTCGGGATCCGCGACGAGGAGCAGTTCCCACTGATCTTCTATCGGGAAAACTGCGCCGACATGGCGCTTCGCGAAGACGACATAGATGAGGCCTTCGTTGCACAAGCGCGGTCCGTGGTCGCAACCGGAACGCATCTTTCGAATATTCGTACCGAAGCGGCGGTTCTCAAGGCTCTCAGGCTTGCCAGGAAACACGGCGCCAAGACGGCGCTAGATATCGATTATAGACCCAACCTGTGGGGAGTGGCTGGCCATGGCGACGGTGAAAGCCGTTTCGTCGAAAGCCAAGCCGTCACCGCTAAGCTGCAATCAACTCTGCATTACTTCGACCTTATCGTCGGAACGGAGGAAGAGTTTCACATTGCCGGCGGGTCCACCGACACGATTGCGGCCCTTCGGAGAGTGCGCGCTGTTTCGAAGGCAACGCTTGTTTGCAAGCGTGGCGCCAAGGGTGCCGTCGCGTTCGAGAGCGAGATCCCCCACAGTCTCGATCTTGGACAGTCGGGTCCCGGCTTTCCGATCGAAGTCTTCAATGTCCTTGGCGCTGGAGACGGATTCTTTTCCGGATTGCTCAAGGGGTGGCTTGATGAAGAGACATGGCAAAAAGCATTGGAATACGCCAATGCATGTGGCGCCTTCGCCGTCAGCCGACATGGCTGTACGCCCGCCTATCCCAGTCTGAAAGAGTTGTCGTTCTTCCTGAAACGTGGCGTTACGCGTGCTGACCTGCGCAACGACGAGGAACTGGAGCAGATCCACTGGTCGACAAATCGCCACCGGCGTGTGAGCGGAGATTGGTCGACAATGCGGGTATTCGCCTTCGACCATCGGATGCAGTTTGAACAGATGGCCGGATATACCCCGCAAAAGGGCGGTGCATTCAAGAAGCTGTGCCTTGAAGCCGCGCTTTTCGTCCAGGACGGACAAACCGGTTACGGAATTCTTTGCGATAATCGCATCGGCCGGCAGGCTTTGCATGCCGCCACAGGTACGGGTCTATGGGTCGGACGGCCCTGCGAATGGCCGGGTTCGCGTCCGTTGACTCTTGAGCCTGAACTGGGACTCGACTGCGGAGGTCTGGAGGAGTGGGCACGCGATAATGTGGTCAAGGTCTTGTGCTTCTGCCACCCGGAAGATGATGCAGCGCTTCGAGCAAGGCAGGAAGAAACTGTCGGCCGCCTTTATCAAGCCGCGCGTCGCAATGGGTTGGAGTTCCTGCTGGAGATTATCCCGTCGAAAGTTGGCGTGGTCGACGAAATGACCAACGCCAAGTTGATCGAGCAGTTCTACGCGGTGGGCATCTATCCGGACTGGTGGAAACTCGAGCCGATGACATCGTCAGCCGCCTGGCGTAACGCCATCAGGGCGATCGAGGCGCATGACGGCAACACTCGCGGAATCGTCGTGCTTGGGCTCGATGCGCCGGAAGAGGAGCTTGCAGCCTCCTTCAAGATCGCCGCCTCGTTTGATCTGGTAAAGGGTTTTGCCGTTGGTCGAACAATTTTCGGCGACGTGGCACGCCAGTGGATGACCGGTGACACAACCGACGAGGCGGCCGTGTCGGAAATGGCAAGGCGCTTTACTCGGCTCTGCAACATCTGGGACTCTGCTCGTCAATCCGCGAAAGGGAACTGAAATGAATACGATCCGCCTCACAGCTGCCCAGGCGATGGTGCGTTGGTTGTCTCAGCAACTGAACGAAGACGGCGAGCGGTTCATCGACGGCGTCTGGGCAATCTTTGGGCATGGGAATGTCGCAGGCCTCGGTGAGGCCTTGCACGGTATCAAGGACAAGCTCCCGACTTGGCGTGGACAGAATGAGCAGACCATGGCTCACGCGGCGATCGCCTACGCCAAGGCGGCCAAGCGGCGGCGAGCCCACGCCGTGACGTCCTCAATTGGACCGGGTGCAACAAACATGGTAACGGCGGCGGCTCTCGCGCACGTCAACCGCCTTCCGGTTCTGTTGATTCCAGGCGATATTTTCGCAAATCGCCGTCCGGATCCAGTATTACAGCAAGTTGAGGACTTCGAAGACGGAACGGTATCGGCGAACGACTGCTTCCGTCCTGTCAGCCGGTATTTCGACCGCATCATGCGACCAGAACAGTTGCTGACCGCCCTCCCCCGAGCCCTTCGGGTGATGACCGATCCCGCGACGTGCGGCCCCGTCACACTTGCCTTTTGCCAGGACGTGCAAGCCGAGGCCTATGACTGGCCTGAAGAATTCTTTGAAGAAAGAGTATGGGAAATCCGCAGGCCGGAACCCGATGAACGGGAGCTTTACCGTGTCATCGAGCTCATCAGATCCGCGCAATGCCCGGTTCTCGTCTGCGGCGGAGGCGTGATTTATTCTCAAGCAGAGCAGGTGCTGAGCGAGTTCGCTACACGGCACGGCATTCCTGTTGTTGAAACGCAGGCCGGCAAATCCGCTCTGGCACAGGCCCACCCCATGAATTTTGGCGCTGCGGGTGTTGACGGTTCAGCCGCCGCCAACGCACTTTGTGAGCAGGCCGACCTCATTATCGGGATCGGCACCCGCTTTCAGGATTTTACCACCGGTTCTTGGAGTTTGTTCCGGAAACCCGGGCGTAAGCTGGTTTCGATCAATGTACAGGCCTATGATGCCGGCAAACATGACGCTGTCAGCCTTGTAGCCGATGCCCGCGCGGCGCTTGAAAAGCTCAGTGCCGGGTTAGTTGACTACAAGTCCTTCGCTTACGAGCCGAATGTCCGCGAGGACTGGCTGACGCTTGTCGACGCCCATTGCGCCGCGCCCACGGGTGCGACGGACGGCTATTTACCGACAGACGCGCAGGTGATCGGGGCGGTCCAGCGCGTCTCAACCGATCAGACCGTCGCGATGTGTGCCGCCGGCACCATGCCAGGCGCCCTCAAGCTGCTTTGGCAACCTGCGCAAGGCGGTTATCACATGGAATACGGCTACTCCTGCATGGGTTACGAGGTGGCTGGCGCCATGGGTGTAAAGCTCGCAATGCCGGAGCGCGAGATCATCTGCTTTGTCGGCGATGGATCCTACATGATGGCGAATGCGGAGCTGGCGACAGCAGTGATGCGCCGTATTCCCTTTACCGTCGTCCTGACCGACAATCGCGGCTATGGGTGTATCAACCGTCTGCAGATCAGCTGCGGCGGGGAGGAATTCAATAACCTCTACAAGGATTGCGAAATCGAGGCCCAGCCCGAAATTGACTTCGTGGTTCATGCCGCATCGATGGGCGCTTACGCGGAGAAGGCAAAGGATATTGCCGACCTGGAGGCCAGGATTGTTGCGGCCCGCGGGCGCGACCGTCCAAGCGTGATCGTCATCGATACGGACCCGAACCGCGGGCCAGGCGAAGCTGGCGGCAGCTACTGGTGGGATGTGGCGGTTCCTGATGTTGGAGTGACGGAAAAATCACGCAACGCGCGAGCACGCTATGCCGAACGGAAAAGAAGTCAAACCCTCGTCAACTAGACCCTTGAATGGCTTCGGATGCAACATATCGAACTGAACTCGTCCAATGAGGAGCAGAGATGCCCAATTTACTTCACAAGCCTTTTGGCACACACGGCAAGGTCCATGAGATCACGCCGCAAACGGCGGGCTGGCGCTATGTCGGTTTTTCACTTTATCGTCTGCGCCGAGGGGAACGCATAAGCGAATCCACAGAAAGCAACGAAGCGATCCTCGTGATGGTTGAAGGTAAGGCATCGTTTATTGCGGCCGGCCGGGACTGGGGTACGCTCGGAGATCGAATGGATGTCTTCGAAAAGACCCCGCCGCATTGCCTTTACGTGCCGAATGGCTCGACCTGGGAAGCGACCGCTGAGACGGAATGCACGATAGCCGTCTGCTCGGCCCCTGGCGCGGGCGGCCATGAAGCGCGCCGCATCGGGCCGGAAGGAATTTCATTGGCCGAACGGGGCAAAGGGACGAACACGCGGTATATCAACAACATTGCGATGGAGAACGAGGATTACTGTGACGCTCTTCTGGTGACAGAGGTCTTCACCCCGGCAGGACACTGGTCTAGCTACCCGTCTCATCGGCACGACGAAGACGACTTCCCGCGCATCACATACCTTGAGGAAACCTATTATCATCGGCTCAATCCGGCCGACGGTTTTGGCATACAGCGCGTCTATACCGATGATGGCGAGCTTGATGAAACGATGGCCGTGAAGGATGGGGATGTTGTGGTGGTCCCCCGAGGTCACCATCCCTGTGGAGCTCCCTACGGCTTTGAGATGTACTACCTTAATGTCATGGCCGGACCACAACGCAAATGGCGCTTTGTCGCGGATCCCGCGGTCAGCTGGATCATGCAGCGGGACGCCTGAACGAACACGCGACAAGGACGGAAAATCCAGATGCCCCTTATGAAGTTTCATGTCTATGAAGGTCGCTCCGACGCGGAAATCAGTCTCCTCCTCGATACCGCACATGATTCAATGGTGCGCTCATTCGGAGTACCGGAACGCGACCGGTATCAGATACTCAGCGAGCATAGGGCATCACATCTGCGCGCTTTGGATACGGGACTCCAAATTGGTAGAACGCACAAGTTCGTCTTGGTCGAAGTTGTTTCGCGTCCGAGGGACCAAGCGCAGAAAATCGCCTTCTACGACATTCTCTGCAAAGATCTGAGATCTAAGTGCGGAATAGACGCTTCGGACGTAATGATCTCGTTTGTCGAGAATAGCGACGCTGACTGGTCATTCGGTCATGGCAAAGCGCAATTCTTAACCGGCGATCTTTGAACTTCCACCTCACCTCGGCGACCATTGGCCGGGATGCGGTCATTCAGTCCGGTTGAAGGTAGCCGGTCATGCCGAAACATTTGCTCATCCGGTTGAACAAGTCCTTTTCGTGCTCTTGTCGACGCTGCCGTTCGCTAAGTCGCGGGTGGTTCGTTGCAATCTAACTCTGGATCGGACGCCATGGCGAGAACTTTGCGGTCTCGACGTCCAGGATCATCGCACCGGCGGCTTCTGCCTGATAAGCAACCTTGGCGTTGGCGAGACGTCGTGGACGATGTTCTGGGCCCGCAGATCTATCTACTGACGTACGGGCGACAGCCGCACGTCGCCGGTCACCCCTGCTGCTCGCACGCAGAGACCTGCTGATCGACATAACGCTTTAGCCAACCCCTCGTTATCGATGTTGAGGTAACCGAGGATATGAGCGGCCGTCGCGTCGCCTGGATAGAACCACGCTTCCGAACGAAAGCCGATCCGGGGAATGCTAGCTTCGTGATGTCGGCTTACTGTCTCGGTGTGAGCTGACGCCGAAGCCACTGGAACCCGTGTGAGAAATGAACTTTCTATTGGTCGTCGCCGTCCAGGCCAGGGATGACGGTGGCAGTCGTTCGACGGTCTCGTCAGCGTCAACGATGCGCCATGGCCCGCCATAGAGTGACGATTTTGAGATCGGTCGCGTATGGTTGCAAGGTTTCCGTGCTCCCCAACCGGCGGCTTTGCCCCACGACGTGCGAGCCCAGGGTTGATGTCGCGCCACCGACGAGCACGGTGCGCAACTGCTTGCTGTCATGCTTCGATATTTTGCCGAGGCGCTCCTTGCCACCGCTGGAGGCAAGGCTTTGGGCCGGACGATTTGCCGCCATTTCCGACACGATTTATGGTGCCACTGGAGGCTCGATCAGCCGTTGAGACAGTTCTTTGTCTCTTGCCTGTTCAAAAGCAAGGATCTCGCGGGCCTTGGCCAGAACTTGAACTTCATGCTCCTTAGAAACAGCAACGAGCCCATCGACGTTGATCGCGATCAGATCACCGGGAGCAATACGTACACCGGCAATGTCCAGAACTTCGCCGATCGCCGCCGTGTGCAGTCGGCCTTTGCTCCTCACGGGGGCTGTACCGCGGCAAAGGACTGGCATGTCCCATCCCTCCAAAGCCTCGGCATCGCGTGTTGCCCCATGCAGAACAACGCCACGCAGGCCATTGATCATGGCGCGAAGGGTATGTCCCTCGCCCCAGGTGACGATCTCCGTATTGCCGCCGACATCGATGACAAGAATGTCTCCGGGGCTGGCAAGGCTCAACGCCGCCTCCCCGTGTCGGATCGTCGTTTCGCCGCCGGGTTCGGAAACGATCTGGCGCAGGGTGAAGGCCCGGCCGAAAGCGGTGCCTCCTTTTCCACCGAGAAGACGGTAGCCTCCACCTGCGTTGCAGGCCAGGCCAAGCTCGTCCATGGCGTCGCTGATCTGCCCGACACCCAGACCCTCAGCGACCAGACTATCGAGCAGCGCACTCATTTCGGCAGCTTCGGCGCGGTCTGCGCGACGACCGGATTTTCCGAAACCTTGGCGAACCAAGCGGCAAGTCCCGGACGGCCTTCTCGCCAGGTGACACCAGCAAGACGAACGTCAAGCCAGCCAAGTGCGCAGATGAGTGCCACTTCCCCGATGGTGAAGGCGTCGGTCTCGAGCGAACCGGCTTCCACTTCCGCAGCATTGAGGGCATTGTTGACCTTCAGTGTCTGAACGTCGCGCCAGCCGGGCCACTGCTTGTCTTCCGGACGAAGACCTTCGATGCGCACCAACTGACCGGCATCGAGGATGCCGTCGCCCTGAGCGTTCCGGCGCAAAGCCGTCCACTTAGCCGCGCCGGTCGGGAAGAAGCTGGGCACGCCATCGAGCGCATCGAGATATTCCGCAACAACCGTTGATCCGTAAAGAACCGTGCCGTCATCCAGCGTCAGTGCCGGGATCTTGCCGAGCGGATTAACGGCAATGGCGAGATCGAGCGGCTGGAGCGGATTGACTGGTGCCGGAACAAGCTCGAGCTTGTCAGCCACGCCTTTGGTATGCGCGACAATCATGACTTTGCGAACGAAGGGCGAGATCCCGCCATAAAGAAGTTTCATATCGGTTTTTCCTTTCAGCCTCTGAACCTTGGCTCCGGCAGGCCCTTCACATTGACGTCTACGCGGAACAGGCCACCGGCATCCGGCTGGGCTGCCTTCAGTTCGTCGGTCAAGCCCTGCCAGGCAGTAGTGACATAGAGGACATCGCGGTTTGGCCCGGAAAATCCGGCGCAGGTTACGTTGCTGACCGGCATTTCGATCACCCGGTCCACGGAGCCGTTGGGAGCGTAACGGACGATCCGCTTGCCGGCGAATTCGCAATTCCAAATGAATCCCTCGGCATCAACCATCGAACCATCGGGGCGGCCGGGATTGGCGGTCAGATCTGCAAAGACGCGACGATTGGAGATGACGCCATCATCGATGTCGAAATCGAAGGCCCACATCATCCGCTTCGGCGTATCGGCGAAATACATGGTCTTGTCGTCGGGGCTGAAGCAGACGCCGTTCGGCGTATTGATCCCGTCGAAGAATTTTGTCGCGCTCAGATCTGTGCCGATGCGATAGAAACTACCGTCATCCTGACGAACTTTGTCGTTCATGCTGCCGACCCAAAAACGGCCATTGCGATCGCAGCGACCATCGTTGAGGCGGTTGTCGGGCAGGTCTTCTTCGGGATGGAACAGCTTGATGCGTTCGCTGACACCCGGATCGAAGGAATAGATGCCATCATCCTGGGCGAGGATCATCCCGCCGGATTCGCGGATCGCATAGCTGCCGAGCGCCCGTCCGCCTGTGAGGTAGACCTTGTGTTCTCCCGTCGTGGGATCGAAAGACTGTATGCGCGGACGACGCACATCCATCCACCATAATAGATTGGTGCGATCGCACCAGACCGGCACCTCGCCGACCTGGTCACCGGACTTCACCACGCACTCGATCTGCGTCATTTTCTTTTTCTCCTCATTGCCTTTCGGCTTGCTGTTTTTGCCGCCCGAAAGCGACGACGATCAGTTCCTAGCATCCTGCGAGCTGTTGTTTCAGACCTCCTGCCCACCAAGGCAGACGTATTTGATTTCAAGGTAGTCATCGGCCCCGTACCGGGAGCCTTCGCGTCCGAGCCCGGATTGCTTGACGCCGCCAAAGGGCGCGACTTCCGTCGAGATGAGGCCGGTATTGACGCCGACGATGCCGACCTCGAGTGCCTCTGCCACCCTGAAGATGCGGGCCATGTCTCGTGCATAAAAATAACCCGACAGGCCAAATTCCGTGTCGTTGGCGAGCGCAATTACCTCTTCCACTGTCTCGAAACGGAAGACCGGCGCCAGCGGGCCGAAAGTCTCTTCGCGCGATACAGCCATCGTTGCCGTTGCACCACGGATGACGGTCGGTTCGACGAACAGCGGACCCAAATCTGAAACTCCGCCGCCAACGACGATCTCGCCACCCTTGTCGAGTGCATCCGCAATGTGTTCGCGAACCTTGGCAACACTCGCCGCGTTGATCAGCGGACCGATCGTCACCCCGGCATCAAGACCATTGCCGACCTTGAGTTCGCTTACCTTAGCGCTGAATTTCTCGACAAAGGTCTCGTAGATCGCCGACTGGACGTAGATCCGGTTGGCGCAGACGCAGGTCTGGCCAGCGTTACGGTATTTTGCAGCCATCGCACCGTCTACGGCGGCGTCGATATCGGCATCGTCGAACACAATGAATGGCGCATTGCCGCCGAGCTCCAGGCCGAGCTTCTTGATCTGGTCTGCGCCCTGGCGCATCAGGATCCGACCCACTTCGGTCGAGCCGGTAAAGGTGATTTTCGCAACGTCAGGATTGGACGTCATCTCCTTGCCGAACTCCGAACTGCTTCTTGCGGTTATGACGGAGAAGAGACCTTGCGGAATACCCGCGCGATCGGCCAGAACCGCCAGTGCGAGCATGGAAAGCGGCGTCTCGGCTGCGGGCTTCGCGACCATCGCGCAACCGACGGCCAATGCCGGCGCCACCTTGCGGGCAATCATCGCGTTCGGAAAATTCCAGGGGGTGATAGCTCCGACCAAGCCGACAGGTTGCTTCATCACCAGAATTCGAAGATTTTCCGCATGGCTCGGGATGATATCCCCGTAGATCCGTTTGGCTTCCTCGGCAAACCACTCAAGATAGGATGCGCCGTAAAGAATCTCGCCGCGCGCCTCGGCCAATGGCTTACCCTGCTCACAGGTAAGGATCAGGGCAAGATCGTCGGCATTGTCGATCCAAAGCTGATGCCAGCGCTTCAGAACCACGGAGCGGTCCTTGCCGGTTCGCTTTGCCCAGAGCTTCTGCGCCTGTTTCGCGTCGACCACGGCCTGACGAGCATCTTCTGCGGACAACGCCGGCAGGCTCGCCAGAACCTCTCCCGTTGCAGGGTTCACCACATCAAAACGTGTGCCGTCCGCTGCATTCTGGGCCCATTTCGAGCCGACCTTGGCGGCTTCCACAACCAGCGTCTTATCCTTCAATCGTGAGAGCAATGTTTCGTGAACGACCATCGTTGGGGTTCCTTCAGACACAAAATCCATTCATCGGCCGGACGCCAACGGCAACTAAAGCTCGGGCTCAGATCAGGCTTCTTCGGCAAACACCTCTTCGCGCTTTTTGCGGAACTGCGGCAGCACGACCGTCAGCAGCAGGCCAACCGCGATAAGCAGCATCGTCGCAGAGACCGGACGGGTGAAGAATGTCGTGGCATCCCCCTTGGCAAGGAGCATTGCACGCTTGAGGTTCGACTCCAGCATCGGCCCGAGAATGAAGCCGAGAAGAAGCGGCGCCGGTTCACATTTCATCCGCATGAACAGGTAGCCGACGAGGCCAAAGACTGCAGCGGTCATGATCTCGAACGTCTGGCTCTGAATGCTGTAGAGGCCGATCACGCAGAACATCAGGATTGCGGGATAGAGGAAGCGGTAGGGAATGGAGATCAGCTTCACCCAGATACCGACAAGCGGCAGGTTCAGCAGGACCAGCATGACATTGCCGACGAACATCGACGTGATCAGACCCCAAAACAGCACCGGTTGCTGGGTGATGACCTGCGGACCAGGAGCGATGTTGTGGATCATCATTGCACCCATCATCAGCGCCATCGTGCCATTCGAGGGAATGCCGAGCGTCAGCATGGGGATGAACGAGGTCTGCGCCGCCGCGTTGTTGGCCGCCTCGGGACCTGCCACACCCTCGACCGCGCCATTGCCGAAGCGTTCCGGATGCCGCGACACCTTTTTTTCAAGCGTATAGGCCGAGAAGGACGCGAGCGCCGCGCCACCGCCGGGTAGGATGCCGAGAATGGAGCCAAGCAACGTGCCACGCGTGGCGGCAGGCAGTGCCTCGCGGAACTCCTGGCGCGACGGCCAAAGGCTGGAGATCTTGTGTATGAGTGGAGCATTGGTGGTTTTGTCACCAACATTGGCGATGATATCTGCGAAGGCGAACAAGCCCATGGCAACCGAGACAAACTCGATGCCAGTCGTCAGTTCCAGCGAACCGAACGTGAACCGGTAAGCACCACTGTTGTTGTCAATGCCGACGCTGCCCAGCACGAGGCCGACCAGAACCATGCCGATCGCCTTCATAAGCGAGCCGTGAGCAAGGATCACCGCGGCCACAAGGCCGACCACCATCAGCGAGAAATATTCTGCAGGTCCAAAGGACAGCGCTACTCCTGCCAACAAAGGGGAGAACCCGGCGACAAAGAACGTGGAGACAGTACCGGCAAACACGGACGCCAAGGCAGCGATGGCGAGTGCAGCGCCGGCCCGACCGGCATTTGCCATCTTGTGGCCGTCGATTGCCGTGACGACCGAAGAAGCTTCCCCTGGCAAATTGACGAGGATAGCGGTAGTCGATCCACCGTACTGTGCGCCGTAGTAGATGCCCGAGAGCATGATCAGGGCCGCGACAGGATCGAGCGAATAGGTGAGCGGCAAAAGCATGGAAATGGTCGCCAGAGGTCCGAGCCCCGGCAGTACGCCGATGGCAGTTCCGACAACGACACCAATGAAACAGTAGAGAAGGTTTGCCGGTTGCAGCGAGGTTCCAAAGCCGATCATCAGGTTTGAAAAGAGGTCCATGACGTCAGCTCCAGAACAGAGGGATGCGCATGTCGAGACCGACGATGAAGATCAACCATGCTATCAGGGTCAGTCCGATCGCCGACAGGATTACGGAGGTCGCCCGATTGTTTCGCCCGGCCAACGCGGAAACCAGTACCAGAACGGGGATCGACACAAACAATCCGGCCGTCAGCAGGAGCAGTCCCGAAGCGAGGATCGCAGCGGTGATGACAAGAGCGGAGCGCCATTCGAATGGTTCTGCCTGCTCCTGTGCGGAACGGACTGCATGAAAGGTAACGACGAGCCCGACGACCACCAGCAGCGAGCCAAGGCCCAGAGGGAAGAACCCCGGCCCCATCTGGGACAGCCTGCCGAGCGGATAACCGAGCGACTGCCAAGCAACGAATGCTCCGAACAACGTGAAGAAGATCCCCGATTGGCCGTCGGGTGTCCTATAGAATTTCTCTCTCATCGCTTCCTCCCGAAGCGCCGCTTTGTCCAGCGGCTGGAAATCTTTCTTATTCGGCCGCGACAGAGTTGCCGTTTGTCGAAGGCACGAGCGTGCGCAGCAGTGCAGCCACATCCGGAACGGTTTCGAGCGCCTTCAACGCATCAAAGGCCTGTTGGGCAACGCCGGCATCGACCCCGCAGCTTGCAGCGCAGTCGAGGAATTTGTCGTTCAAATCAGACCAGGTCAGCGGGCGCTTGGGGTGACCGGGCGAGATGTCGACGCGCCGGTTGATTGTCCGACCATCAGAAAGCGTGGCCTCGACAACAACGAACCCACGAGTGCCGGCGCTCTTGTTGTGATAATTGGGGTCCTCCGCACCGCAGGCCTCGTCCTCAATCACCTCAATCTTGTCGTAGAGCGCCCAGATTTCCGGACGCATCACTGCCGGGTCCTCAAAGGACGCGATGGTCAGGCGGCGATCGAGCATCGCGACGGCGAGCCCGTAAGGCATGCTGAACTTGCCTTCGAGACCGGTCTTCGGACGGTTGAAACGCAGCGGCAGAAGCGCTCCCGGCACCACGCGGCAGACAAGCTTGTCGAGTTGACCGAGCAGAGGGCCAACTTCCTTTTCGATCTCCGCAACACCGTCGATCGCCCGATGGGTGGCGTAGCAGGTGGGAAACTTCTTCAACGCAATGCCAGGAGAGACGATCGTCCATGGTTGACCAAGGAGCGGAAGAACCTTGCTGGCGTCGCTTTCTTCAGTGCCATATGCAGACAGGTATCCACCCTTGTCTTCAATTGCTGACAGGGATGCGGTGAAACCGGAGCGCACGAGATCAACCGCAATGACCGCCGATTGCGCCGCCCAGCCCGAATGGAACGGCTTGGTCATCGTGCCGAAATTGGCCTGGATGCCCGAAGCAGTCGACGCCGCGAGGCTGAGCGCCATCTGCGTCTGTTCGACGGTCAAATCGAACCGGCGGGCGAGTGCCCCGACCGCGCAGAACAGCGCGATCGTACCTGTCGTGTGATAGCCACGCTGGTAGTGCCGGATCCCGACGCCCTGCGACAGCTTGGCGCCTGCCTCGAGTCCGACGATATAGGCGTCAATGAAATCCTTGCCGGAGATAGGCGTGTCATAGGACTGAGCGATCAGGGCGGGCATGATGACGGCGGCCGGATGGCCCGGCATCATGGACAGCACGTCGTCGAAATCGAGAGCAGCGCCAAAGGTTCCGCCCACGAGCGCTGCGACAGGCGCCGACGCGTGCTCATTGGTCCCGATCAGCGGCACCGACCCCTGCCCCATGCGGGACACGTAGTCCAGCATGGGCGGCGCGACATCGCTGCCGGCGCCCGACATGATGACGGCGACCGTATCGAGGATCACCCGCTTGGCGAGCTCGGCCGCATCCGGCCCGGCATCCGACGTATCGGCATTCTTGATGAACTCGGCAAGGCCGAGCGACAGGGTGACGCTCATGCGTTCGCTCCTTGAGGTGCCGACGCGCGGCTTTGTTCAACTATTTTTCGAGAGTCGATCTTATTGGGTGATCTTAGCGTTCTTAATCACGGTGCCCCACTTCTCGGCATCGGCGTTTACCATGGCCTTGAAGTCGGAAGGGGTGCTGCCGACGATCACGGTCGCTGAATTTGCCCACTTATCGATCAGCGCCTGGTCCTTCAGCGCGACGTTGATTTCGGCACTCAGCTTGTCGATGATCGGCTTGGGCGTGCCTGCAGGTGCGAAGATGCCCCACCACAGACGGACATCGATGCCAGGAAAGCTTTCAGCCAGTGTGGGAGTGTCAGGAAGAACTGCATCACGCTTGGTATCGGTGACCGCAAGCGCCGTGCTCTTGCCGTCCTTCACGTAAGGCAGCATGTTGACCACATTGGAAAAGCCGAGATCAACCTGACCGGAGATCAGGTCAAGGCTGGCTTGAGCGATACCGTCATACGGCACGTGTACGAGCTTGATGCCCGCCGCAGCCTGGAACAGTTCGGCGGCGAGATGCGCAGCACTTCCCTGACCGACGGATGCGTAGGTGATTGAGCCAGGCTCGGCCTTTGCCTTGGCAACGAGATCCGTAATGGTCTTGAGGCCCGTCTTCGGATGGGCGGTGATCAGCATCGGCGTGAAGCCAAGTTGAGTAACCGGCTCAAAAGCCTTCAACGTGTCGAAAGGAAGATCGGGGCGAAGTGCCCGGTTCATCGCATGAGTCGCGACGCTGCCAACGAGGATCGTATAGCCATCCGGCTTTGCGGCCGCGACAAACTGGGTGGCGACAACGCCGTTTGCGCCCGGCTTGTTCTCGACCAAAACCGGCTTGCCCCATTTCTTCGACAGATGCTCGCCGATCGAGCGGGCCAACAGATCCGGTGGGCCGGCCGGCGGAAACGGTACGACGATCGTCACGGGACGATCGGGATAGATGTCTGCCGTCTGGGCATAAGCCGCAAGCGGTGCAAAAGAGCAGGCTGCGGCAAACGCAATGCCGGCCATGAATGTTCTGCGGGTGGTCATATGAATTCTCCTCCTTGGCATCGATTTCCCATGTCGATTTAGCGTTTGTGCCACTATTTGGGAAAAACATCAAGTACGGAATATTGCGATATTGCGACTTTTCTGTATTGTGACCGCAGCATGCACGTCGGGATTGAGTCTATGGAAAAAACGAGTATCGACCGCGCCTTCGCGATTTTGGACCTGCTCGATGAAGACACACCAACGATTTCGCCTGAAGAGATCAGCGCCAGGCTGGATCTGACGCGATCGACGACCTATCGTTATCTGCGCGTTCTGTGTAACGGCGGATTGCTGGTTCAACTAAGCCGCGGCAGCTACTCGCTTGGGCCACGCATCGTCGAGTTGGAGCGCAAGATTCAGATTAGCGACCCAATGACGTCCGTCGGCAACAAGGTCATGCCGGAGTGGGCTAAGCGGGTGCCGGACAGCGTGATGATCTTGTGTGGTCTATGGGGCGACCGAGTCCTGTGCCTTCGCCAGGAGAACAGTAGCCCCTCGGAAACTGCTCCACTTCGTTTGATGCGCGCCAGAGGCCTTCCTTTTTCCCTGTTCAAGGGGGCAGCATCTTTGGCAATCCTTGCCAATCTTCCTCCTACGCGGATCAAGTCACTCTATCTCCGCTTCGGAACCGAGGTTTCAGCGGCGGGCCTCGGAGATAGTTGGAGCGAGTTCAGGCGCCGCATGCAGGGCATCAAGAAGGCTGGCTATAGCATTACGATCGGGACATTCGAGTCAGGGCTCGCTGCGATCGCGGCCCCGATCTTCAACCAGGAAGGAGCGGTGATCGGCAGCCTGACGCGCATTCTCAAGCGAACCCACTCCGAAACAGATGAGCAATTGGCAACGGACATCCGGGAAGCCGCACAACAATTTTCTCGCGGGCTTCAAGCGGGAATGAAAAGTCGAGTAGAGGCTGAGAGCTCCACAAATCCTGGGTATGGAGACGCGGAATTGTTAGGCAGCTTGACGGAACATGTTTGATTCGGCGTTCCGGGTTACCTACGCTTCAGTTCACGCTTTAGGCTGTGAAGTCGACTCGCGAACAACAAGCTCGAAATCAAGTTTCGTGGACGGTAGTTTTCCCAGCCGAGGCATGGCTCAAGATATAACTTCCCGCTAATGGCGATGCCGCGGGGAAGTTGTGTCGGGACTGCGATGATGACACGTCCACCTTCTGCCGCTCGAGCAACGTTTGCAAGCAGGAACAACGCAAAGAGTGATGCCCACGGCTCATCCACGCGGATCGTCTTCACCCAAAGAGCCCGCGTATCCGACATAGAGAAAATATCTTCCAGATCGAAATTAATCGGGACCTCAACGGAGGAAGTTAACTACACATTAGTTTCCAAAACTAGATCCGCTCGACGGTCAACCAGATGGGTTCTTTGCTGCGATAGGATGACTCCCACACGGCAGCGCCGACGGCTGCGAGTTTTGGAACGTCCTCAGCCAGAACGGATCCAATCACCGGTGCGAAAATATCCTCTGTCGTTCTTCCATACTGGACGATAAACTTCTGTCCGGTACGGCCGTTGTATCTCAGTCTTCCGGGAGGAGCTAGGCGGATTTCCTCCTTGAACGGCGTTGGAGCGGTCGACACCAGTGGGGTGTAGGCCATCAGGGATTCGCCGGCGACCATGGCGTGGGTCTGCAGGCAGGTGAACGGCATAGCCGCCAAAAGTTCCTCGCAAAGCTCGGTATTGCCCGAAGTCGCCAGAAAAGCCCGGACTTCTATTCCAATCGGCTCCCATCGCAGGCGGATCAGTGTTTCGGTGGGTTGCAGTGTGTCCACCACGGGTGGAAGTTCGATCTGCTCACCATCCGGATAACGCATCGAATCGCCGATTTCCCAAGGAAACCAGTGGTAGGCCCAGCCATACAGAAGGTTTGAATAGCGAAGGAATTTCGTCAGGGCCTGATCGAATTGTTCCTGATCCAGCGTCGGCGCTACTGTGAGGAGGCCGTGACCCAACACCTTCAACTCCCCGAACCCGCTGTATCCGAGGTAGTTCAAGACCGTCGGAAACATTTCGGCGGCCATTGCACGCGAAGCCTCGACGTCGCGACGCTGCCGATGCAGGATCAGCATGGGATAGACGATATACATCGTAAAGTCCCGCAGCATGCCGTGGGCAATGTCCAGCGTCGTAAAATAGCTTCCTTTTCCACCGGGCCGCGCCTCCAGCTGGCCGGTGCGCAATTTTTTATGTTCATGCGGCTCTTCGCGCGCAACGCGCGCGGTCGCGGCGTCCAGATCGCTCAGAAGTGCTTCAAAGCTGGTCATGTCATATTCCTCGAATTTGTATGTTTTTCCGCAAGGCCGACGCCGATCACTCTGCTGCGACGCGATGCGGCGTGCCGTTCAGATAGTTCTCGGCATCATCGATGGACTGAAGCACGGCGGCTCGGGTAACCTGCTTGCCGGCAAGGGTCAGTTGCTCCCGAACGAACTCGATTGTCTTGTTGCGAACGGACTGAGGCATTGCCAGTATTGTCTGAGCGAGGAACGATCGGATTTCGGGAGTCCAGATCTCATTGTACTCGTCGCGTTCCGGGCCGTACGAAAATGCCTCGATTTCTTTCCTGCCAGCCATCGTCAGCCGCAAGGCATCGGTCGCATCGACGTCGACTTTGCCATCGGCAATTTCGACACCGTATGCGTTGCGTGCAACGGCTGGCGACAAAAGACCCATCCTCACATCGCTGAGAACGAGTTCGGGTGATCTATCCAGCGGGTTGCCGAAGCCGCCACCTGCTGGTGAGATGATCCGCACCACATCTCCGCGATCCATATGCAGGACGCGGATCTTGCCGATCGATTTCTCGTCGGCGCGGCCTGGATTGGTGATGACTTCGCCAAGCTTGCCCGCAAATCCACCGTTGAAACCCCAGGGTCGGAACTTGAACCTGTTCATCCCGCGAACCGTCATGGTCGCCTCGTGGCCGGTATTTTCGATCTCCATTACGAGGGCGGCCCCGCCACGCCACTGACCCGGCGACTGGGTATCCGCGAGTAGATGGCAGCGCCGCATATGCATGACGGTCTCGACCTCAAGAACTTCAGTCGGAATACTTTTAAGTGCGCCTGAACGCCCATCCACACCGTCAATGCCGTCCTTGCCATTGCGTCCCCCGCCGCCGCCGATAATCGGGTTAAGAACGCTGACACGTTGATGCCCAGTCTGGGGATCTCTTGCATTGGCGACGATAATGCCAACCATTCCGGCACCCGCCGCCATCACGCCATGCGGCAAAGCCTGGTTTAGGCAGCCCAGGATTACATCGAACACACGTGTGCCAGCGGCAACACGCGATCCCATTGCTGCAGGATATTCGGCGTTGATGACTGTGCCGCGCGGCGCCTTGGTCTTGATTGGTCGCAACAGACCGGCATTCTTCGGCGCGCTTGGCTCCATGCTCATGATGTAATAGGTCAGAGCTTGGGTCACATAAGGGTGGGTACGATCGCCGATGATGAAGTTATAGGCCGCCGCCACCTGAGGATCGGTGCCTGTGAAATCGATCTCTATCTCGTCCCCGTCCACGGTCATGGTCGCAGTGATATGCGCGTGCTGGTTCTCCTCAATCCCTTCCAGATAGTCGGAAAACGAATAGGTCCCATTTGGGATACCCGAGATCACCTGCCGCGCCTTGAGTTCGGCGAAAGCGATCACCTCGGTCATTCCCTCCTCGACCGCATCGGTGCCATAGCGGTCGCAAAGCTGGTTCAACCGCTTGTCCATGCTTTTCATAGCAGAAAGCATTGCCTGGAAATCTCCCCACATCTCGTTGGGAATACGGCTGTTGTCGAGGAAGATATTCTTGGCGTCGTGGTTGAGTTTGCCGCGTTTGAAAAGCTTGATCGGGCGTACGCGAAGACCTTCCTGGAAGGACTCCGTGAAGGTTGGAGAAATGCTGCCCGGAACCGCACCGCCGATATCGGAGGCATGGACGAAGGACCATCCGAACGCAATCAGCTTGTCTTCGCGGAAGACCGGGTAAATCAGCGTAACGTCCATCATGTGGGTGACGAGACCGTCTGTGAAGAACGGATCGTTGGTGATGTAGCAATCGCCCGGCTCGAAATTCTCGCGGCCGATGCGATCGAGCGTTTCCTGAAGCGGCAGGCCAATGAATACGGTTACGCCGGATTGGCTGGGATAGGCGAAAATATCACCTTCGGGCGTCGCAAGGGCGCACTGATAGTCCTGCACCAGCTTGACGAAAGTTGTGTGAGCGGTTCGATGCAGAACGGTGGAGGCTTCCTCGACAATGGCCGTGAAGCGGTTGTTCATGATGGCGGTACGAACGGGATCCATGAGATTTACTCGCGGGTAAGGATGAGATCGCCAAAGCCGTTGACGGTGGCGCAGAACATCGGAGGAATGAGAATGGTCGTATCGGTTTGCTCGATAATAGCCGGCCCGGGAATCGCTGTGTCGTGGGAAAGCGAAGAGCGATCATACACGGGAGCAGCATGCGACTTGCCACCGATCTGGATGGTACGACTTCCTTTGGCAGCCGCACCTGATGCGGAAGAAGTGACCTGCTCTATCCCCGGCGCCGCCAGCGATCCCGATATGCGAACGCGGATCTGCAGAATTTCGACCACGGCTTCACGATCGCAATGCGTGTAGAGGCGCTGGTGCTCGTCGTGAAAGGCGTCCGCCAGACGCAGAAGCGACCCATCGGAAAGGCTATGCTCGTCGAACTTCACCTGAAGCTGGAAGGACTGGCCGCGGTAACGCATTTCGGCAAAGTGATCGATTTCGATCGCGGCGACCTGATGGGCCTCGACCTGCTGTTGGAGCCATTGCCTTGCCTCGCCTTCCAGTTCGCCCAGCCGAAACGCAAGTTCGGCAGCGTCGATGTTCAATCCCTGCACTGTCATCGCGAGATCGTGGATCAGCTTGGCGACAAGGCCTCCCGATGCGCAAAAAACCGATGGTGTCGGTGGGATGAGGACCCGGCGTATACCCAGTTCGGCAGCGAGAAGTGGTCCATGCAGCGAGCCTGCTCCGCCATAAACGACAAGCGTTACATCTTCCGGATCCACTCCATGACGAGCAAGATAAGGCAGGACGCGCGCCACCATATTTGAGGTGGCGACCGTGAGTGCGGCCTCCGCGCAATCCACTTTTTCCTGATCCATCGTTGCGGCAAGCGCGGAAAACGCTTCCCCGGCTGCGGCAGTATCCAGCTTCATCTTGCCACCCAGAAAATAATCCGGGTCCAGGTAACCGCATAGAAGGTAGGCGTCCGACACGGTGGGCTCCGTGCCGCCATGTCCAAAGCAGGCAGGGCCTGGCCGTGCTCCGGCGGATCGGGGTCCAACCCGCAACACGCGGCCGTCGAGTGAGACGATCGATCCTCCGCCAGCGCCGACGGCCTCAATTTCAGTCACGGGCATGCTCAGCGGAAAATCACCCACTTCGGCGCTGCTTGAAATTGTCGCCTGGTTGTCGCGGATGAGCGCAACGTCGGTGCTTGTACCGCCCATGTCGAATGTCAGATATTGACCACCATTCAGCCGCTCGGAAACCGACAGAGCAGCAGCGACGCCTGATGCAGGGCCCGAAAGCAGCGTTTGAACCGGAAAGTTCTGCGCTTCACCCGCAGCCATCGCACCGCCATTCGAACGGGTAATGAAAAGCCTTGCCTCGGGCAACTTATCGGCAAGATAGCGTTCGATGTCGCCGATATAGGTCTTCATCTTCGGCTTCACATAGGCATTCAAAACGGCAACGATTGCTCGCTCATATTCGCCGATTTGGGGCCAGATCTCGCTGGAGATCGAGACTTCGAAATCACCGAGATCAGCCTGGATCGCTTCACGGGCCGCGATCTCATGAGCGGGATTGCGATAGGCATGATAGAAGGCGATGGCGATGCCCGTCGCACCGTTGTCACGCGCCTGGCGTGCGACGGCTTTCACCTCCTCGATGTCGAGCGGCGTGCGGACGGAGCCGTCCGACATCAGCCTCTCGTTCACTTCGAGTACCAGGTTCCGCGGCACCAGCGGCACGGTACGCTGATTGAAGAAATCGGTTGGCTGCTTGAGGCGCAGCCGCTGCAGATTGAGAATGTCCCGGAAGCCGGCCGTGGTCAGCAGGGCGATCGGAGGCGCAGATCTCTCGATAACGGTATTCGTGCTGACGGTGGTGCCGTGCACGACCGTGATATCCTCGTCGTCGTTGAAGCCTATCCTAGCCAACATCTGGTTGACGCCGTTTTGGAAACCTTCGGCGTAATTCGGTGGGGTCGATGGGACTTTAAGGGAAAGTGTCCGGCTTTCGCCGGCATTGGATCTCCAGGCGATGACATCCGTGAATGTACCGCCGATATCAATTCCAATCCTAAGCATTGGATAGTCCTTTACTGAAGCATGCGTCGTTCAGACGATTTCAAACAAGCAGGAAATGGCCGGGCGTTTTTTCCTCGAGGCGTTCGCCTGGAGGATGCTGGGCGGGATCGTAGAGCAGTCTTTGCCTGGTGCGCTCGGTGTCCGGATCGGGAACGGGAACGGCGGAAAGCAAGGCCTGCGTATAGGCGTGCAGGGGATTGTTGAACACGGATGCGGCGGGGCCGATCTCTACGATCCTGCCACGCAGCATGACTGCGACGCGGTCGCACAGATACCGGACCATGCTAAGGTCGTGGGCGATGAACAGGTAGGATAGCCCCATTCGCTGCTGCAGTTCCTTGAAGAGGTTGACGATCTGAGCCTGAATGGAGACATCAAGCGCCGTGATCGGCTCATCAGCCACGATGAACGACGGTTCGGAGGCGATTGCTCTGGCGATGCAGACGCGCTGCCTTTGCCCGCCGGAAAACTCGTGCGGAAACCGCTTCATCAGCGTTGGATCGAGCCCGACCGTTGAAAACAGTTCGGCGACCCGCTGCTCCCGTTCGAGCCTTCCCGACAAGCCATGAAGACGCAGGGGCTCGGCCACGAAATCCCCTGCCCGCATACGCGGGCTCAAGGCCGCGTAAGGATCCTGAAACACAACCTGCATGGACTTTCGCAGCGGTTTCATTTCGCTGCGTGTGGCGTTTGTAATATCCTGGCCATCGAACGAAAGCTTGCCGCCACTCAGCGTTTCAAGCCGCAGAACCATGCGCCCGAGCGTGCTTTTTCCTGAGCCGGATTCCCCCACGAGACCGACAATTTCGCCCCGACCGATATCGAGGGAAACATCGTTGACCACCGGTACGGGCCGGCTGTTCAGGATGCCGCCCGTATTGTAGATTTTCGTCACGTTCTCTATCCGGACGAGCGGTTGGGAAGTGATCATGTGCGCGTCCTTGTTTCTTCGATCCGCGCTTTCAGGTCGTACCAAGCCGATACCTGGTGACCATCGACATCGCCGACCGGACGCAGGACCGGGCGCTCCTCGAAGCATCGCGCAGTGGCGAACGGATTACGTTCCGCAAAGGGATCGCCCTTGGCCAGTTGAAACGGATTGGGCGGCTGGCCCGGTATCTGGTAAAGCGCCTCTTCCGCCAGTTGATCCGCCCGCGGCAGGGATTTCAGAAGGCTCCACGTATAGGCGTTGGCCGTATTGTAGAACACGGACCGCACCGGGCCTCTTTCCATGATCTGCCCTGCATACATGACCTGAACCGTCTCTGCGAAACCCGCGACCACGCCGATATCGTGGGTAATCCAAAGAACCGACATGCCGAAGCGATCCTTCAGCGAGCGAATGAGATCGATCACCTGCGCCTGGATGGTAACGTCGAGCGCGGTGGTCGCCTCATCGGCGATGAGAAGGCGCGGCCCGCAGGCCAACGCGATGGCGATCATGACGCGCTGGCGCATCCCGCCGGAGAATTGAAATGGAAAACTGCGCATCCGGCGTTCCGCGTCTGGAATGCCGACAAGCTCCAGCAATTCCTTTGCTTTGTTGCGTGCGGACGCCCAGTCGAGTCGCTTGTGCCGAACGAGCACTTCGCTGATTTGGCGACCGATCGTCAGCACCGGATTGAGCGACGTCATCGGATCCTGAAAGACTACGCCTATCTCGTTTCCACGGATATCGCGCTGCTCCTTTTCTTTCATCTTCAGGAGGTCGCGTCCTGCGAATAGTATCTCGCCACTTTCGACCACCAGACCCCGCGGCAAAAGTCCGAGCATCGCGAGAATATGCATGCTCTTGCCACTACCGCTTTCGCCGACGACACCCAGCGTTTCGTTCTCGAAGAGGTCGTAGCTGATATCGTTGACAGGGTAGCCGTACTCATTGCCACGCTGGATACGGATCTTGAGGTTACGGATCTGGAGAAGAGGTTCAGCCATCTCACGTCACCTTCGGATCGAGAAGGTCGCGCAGCCAGTCGCCGGTCAGGTTCACGGCAAGCGCAGTCAGGAAGATTGCAGCGCCGGGAAAGATCGCGATCCAGGGGGCTGTGGACATATAGGCACGACCTTCTGCGAGCATCCGTCCCCAGCTTGGGGACGGCGGTTGGACGCCGAGGCCGAGAAAACTCAGGGCAGCCTCGAGGATGACGACACGCGCGAGTTCGATGGTCGCGATCACCAGAGCGGCTGAAATTACGTTGGGCAAAATATGGGTAAAGATGATCCTGAGATCGCCGAGCCCAATCGCATGAGCAGACTGGATATATTCCCGCTCCCGCACGACAAGAACCTGGCCACGAACCACGCGGGCATATTGAACCCAACTGGTCAGCGCCAATACCAGCACGAGGTTTTGGAGACTGGGGCCGACCGTGCCGACCACGAGAAGTGCAAGCAGGCTGAGCGGAATTGAAAGCTGGATGTCGACGATCCGCATCAGGATCGCATCGACCCACCGCCCGTAATAACCCGCTATCAGGCCGATCACGATACCGATAATGCCGCCGAGAAACACCGCGGTTGCGCCGATCATCAGCGTGACCCGTGCACCATGGATGGTTCTCGAAAGGATATCGCGCCCGAGTTGGTCGGTACCAAAGAGGTGCAGCCCTTTCCCAGTGTCGAATGACGGCGGCAGCATTCGCGCCATCAAGTTATTGGTCGCTGGACTTGCCAAGCCAATATATGGGCCGATCAGCGCAGTCGTGATGAGAAGCACGATCAGCGATACGCCGGCGAGGCCTGCAATACTGCCAAATTTGGAGTGAGATCGCATGAGCTGAGCCTACTTTCCGAGCCGGATGCGCGGATCGAGAACGGTGTAAAGAAGATCGACCAGGAAGTTGATGCCGACAAAAATGGTGGCGATCAGAAAAACGCCGGCCTGGATCACCGGGAAGTCCTTGCTGTCTATCGCCTGAACAAGCAGGCGGCCGACGCCCGGCCAGGAGAAAACCGTTTCCGTGACTGCGGACCCGCCGAGAAGCTCCGCAGCCAGAAGTGCAAGCATGGTGATGACGGGGATCAAGGCATTGCGAGCCGCATGGACTGTAAAGATCGTTCTACTCGTCAACCCCTTCGCCTTTGCAGTCCGGATGTAGTCCTCCGAGAGAGTCTCGATCATGCTGGATCGGAACAGCCTCGTTATGTTGGCCGCAACAAAGATACCAAGCGCTGCGGTTGGCAGTACCAGCGATGCCGCCCCAACCCAGCCGCCCGTGGGAAACCACCCAAGCTCGACGGCAAAGAACATGATCAGCAATATTCCAAGCCAAAAGACCGGAGTGGCCTGCCCTACCAATGCCAGGCACATGATTGGAAACTCGAGGAACCTGCCGCGGGCAAGTGCTGCGCCAAATCCGGTGATTGCGCCCAGAATACTCCCGACCAGCAACGCGCTCCCGGTGAGGGTTATCGTTGCTGGCATTCGCTCCAGCACCACGTGCATTGCCGGGCGGAAATACTGGTACGACAACCCGAAATCGCCCACGATCGCATGACGCAGGAAATCCGCGTATTGAAAGAGCATGGGACGTTCCAGACCCAGGCTGTTTCGAAGTTCCTGGATCTGAGCATCCGGTGTTCCCAGCGGCATCAAAAGAACCGCCGGGTCACCCAGCATGCGCGTCACCACGAAGACGATCGTCACGATACCCCATACAGCGAGCAGCGACTGACCTATGCGAACAAGGAGGTATCGTGACATGTTGGTTTACTTGAGCATGACGTCGGATGCGCGAATCCAGTCGTCTCCACGGGCCTTCCACGTAACGCGCGGAGAGGTGGCATAGGTGAACGGCTGCGCCACCAGAAAGATGACGGGGGCCTCGTTACACATAACCTCCGTCGCCTTCCGGTAATGTGTCAGGCGCTGTTTTGGATCGGTAGTGCCTCGACCTGCTGCCAGAGCGGCATCGTATTCCGCATTGTTGAAGTAGGCGGTCGGGTTTTTCGATCCGTAAAGACCAAGCTGGCCATCGGCATCCAGGGTTGGCCAGGCCTGTCCCATCAGCGCCATTGGTCCCATTTCCCCACGGGAATAAGGCTGCACCCAAGAACTGAAGTCTGATTCACGAATGACCACGTTGAGGCCGACTTCCTGCAACTGGCCGGCCACGACCTGGCTGATCTCGCTTGCCATGAAATAGCGGCCCATCGGTACCTGCAGCTCGATCTGTGTGCCGGCGGCAAGCCCGGATTCTTTAATAAGCTGCTTGGCCTTCGTCGGATCGTAGGCATACGGCTTCAGATCGGAATTATACCCGAAATAAGCTGGCGTCATGATCTGACAGGCACTGATCGTGCCGAGCCCCCCGAGCAAACCATCGACGATGGCCTGCTTATCGATAGCATAGTTCATGGCCTGTCGCAGTTTGACGTTATTGGCGAACGGCGGCTTGTTGGTATTCATGCGAACGACCATCGATCGGCTGCTCGGAACCCATCCCGCGCCCGCCTTCCCACCTTTTTTCAGACGATCGACCTCTTCGAGAGGAATATCGAAAGCGAGATCGGCCTCGCCCGTAGAAACGGCAGCAACACGCGCTGATGGTTCGGGAATGACCTTGAAGACCACGTCACTGAAAGGCGATGCGACGCCCCTATAAGTCTCATTTTTCTCAAGCAGCAGTCGATCGCCGGCAACGAACTGCTTCAGCTTGAATTCACCGGTTCCGTAAACTTCGGTCGCCGGATTATGCCTCTCCATCCATTTGGGAGACAGGAAGAAGATCATCGAGAGCTGGTCGGGCAGTGTCGGATACGCACCTTTCGTGTGGATCTTGACGCGGGTCGGGCTGACAACCTCAACTTCGGAAACCGGGTCAAACCAAGCACGGTTGCGGGACTTTGTTTCAGGATTGCGAATGCGATCGATATTCCACTTGACGACGGCGGCATCGAGCGCCTCTCCGCCTGCGAACGTGACGCCAGCCTTGAGATCGAAAACCCAGGCACTATCGCCTTCCGGATACCACTTTTCGGCAAGCACGCCGACAAGCTTTGAATCTGCGTCACGGGCAACGAGTGACGAATAGAAGTGCGCGGCAATGCTGACGTCAGTGCCAACGACCTGCGCCTGTGTGGGGTCGAGAGTATTGACGGACGACGACAATGCGATCGTCAGAGTTTCCGCGTGAGCAGATAGCGCAGCACTGGATGCCAGGACGGTGCCGGCCGCGACAACGCACCGGCGGACTTGGTGGCCACTTAAGCCACAAGACATATTTATCATTCTCGTTCCCCTTTGCCTTTTCGACTTGGATGCAGCTGGTCGCTTACAAACACCAAAATTATTATTCAGCTTCTGAATAATAGCAAGTCCAAACAATAAGCAGCCGCTGCCTTTTTGGTGAGCAATCAAATCAACCGAATTTGGCTTGCGGAGTGTCGAGCAAAGAATAAGGATACGAGGCCGTATCAGTCGACATTCTGGACTGAGCGTCTCTTGACGCGGCTATCGACGAAACGGCGAATATCATCGTCAACGGAAAGCATGCCATAAGATTCGCGCAGCTTGAAAAGCGCCGGTCCGAAAGCATCTTCGATCTCGGCCTCGAATTTCGTCATGATCTCCGCAAGATAGAGTTCATGACGCAAAAATACGCCGGCAAGATAAACAAATGACCGGTTCTCGGAATAGGCGCCATTCAGCCCGGATGGTTCACGGACGACCGCCCGTTTGAAATCGACGGAAAGCAGAAAGAAGTCTGGCCCGATATTGGCACCATTCCCTTCATGCGGCCACAGACGCACCTTGCCGGTCTCGCGCAGTTTCGGCTTCTCGCCGTAATAGACGAAAAGAATTTCCACACCTCTTTTTGCTGCAGCCTGAAGAGCTTTGTGAATCCTGGATGGCAAGGGCGATGTTGCTTTTAGGAGAATTTGGGATTCGGCGTCTTCGATCGTCGCCATGATGCGTTTGTCGATAGCATCGGGAGTGGACAACATCTCGACATAGTCGTCATTTTCCTCTGACGTGAGGCTACTCATTTTTTCAGTGAGTTCTTCGCAGATACGCGTGGTCCTGTTCGCCATCGCCTCAAGGAATTGCCCCGGGTGAACGGCTATGTAGCGGGCGGGCTGTCCAGACACTTGCGTGGCAGCTCCCTTTTCCGTCAGGGACCGCATCACATTGTACGTGTTGGGAACCGCGAGCTTGGCTTGCTTCCCGAGCTCGTAGGCCGTCGCGGGCCCCACCTGAACCAAGGCTACATATATTCTGGCTTCATGCTCGGAAAACCCGATCAGCCCCAATTTCTCGATAATATCTGTAAAATCCGCCTTGCCTGCACTCATATCAAAATAGCCCTCTAAATCGAGGGGAACATACTAGAATATTGTTCAGCGATTAATTAACAAAAATTCCGGCAAGCGCTTGCTGGAGATTACTCCCAGTCGTCGTGGCCTTCACGCAGTTCCCAGCGGCCGCGAACGTGCTGTCTTCTGTGCTCTCTGATCATCACGGCAAGATGAACGATATCGCTCCCCACCTCTCCGCCACGACCCGGCGCGGCGCTCAAAGTCGATGACCGCGTCGAGGCGATCGGCCATTCGAGAGAGTTTTGCAGGAATCGTCGGGGCAGATTACAATGCGCGGGCTCGAAAGGGTTTTCATCGCCCGCATGGCTAAGCCAACACGAAATGCTGATCGCCCACCGGCCGCAAAACTGCGTCCGCAGGTGTCGGATGACCGGTCACGTCGAAAGCAAGCGGCTTGCGATTGCGCTCGATCTTCGGATCTGGCACCGGGATCGCAGACAGAAGGGCCTGCGTATAAGGATGCTGCGGATTATCGAAGATCGCCTCGCAAGGGCCGATTTCGACAATCCGGCCGCGCAACATGACGGCGACGCGATGGCAGAGGTAGCGGATCATCGACAGGTCATGAGCGATGAAGAGATAAGTCAGCCCGAGCTCGTCCTGAAGATCCTGGAAGAGATTGACGATCTGCGCCTGGATCGAGACATCCAAGGCAGTGATTGGTTCGTCGGCGACGATAAAAGCCGGATCTAGTGCGATCCCGCGAGCAATGCAAACGCGCTGGCGCTGCCCACCCGAAAATTCATGCGGGTAGCGCTTCATGAAAGACGGATCGAGCCCGACTTTGCGGAAAAGCCCCGCGACCTTGTCATTCCGCTCCGATCTGTTTTCTCCAAGGCCATGCACCACGAGTGGCTCGCCGACGAATTCGCCCACCGTCATCCGCGGATTCAGCGACGAATAGGGATCCTGGAAGATGATCTGCATGTCGCGCCGATGAGGCTTCAATAGCGACTTCGACAGGCCGGTAAGATTTTGTCCCTTGAAGATGATGTCGCCGCTGGTGGGCTCTTCGAGTTGCAGCAGAACGCGACCGGTTGTGCTCTTTCCAGAACCGGATTCTCCGACAAGACCAAGGGTTTCGCCCGGAAATATCTCGAAACTGACGTTGTCGACGGCTTTCAATGCCGGCGGGGCTCGACCGAGCAGACTGCGCCCTCCACCGAATGTCTTGCAGAGACGGTCCGCTGTCACGAGCGGCTTTGCTGGCGCCGCCATGTCCTTGTCCGCGACATCCTTGTCCAGGCTCATACCGTGACCTCCTGTCCCTTCAACTCCTTGCGGAGGTCGTACCAGACAGCAGCCGTGTGACCTTGTACGCTATCTTCCACCTGGGCGAGCGGGGGCGTTTCTTTCCGGCAGCGTTCCGTCGCAAACCTATTGCGTGGGGCAAACGGATCGCCAATAGGCTCATCAATCAGATTGGGGGGGGTGCCGGGTATCTGGTAAAGGCGCGTCGTGCCTCGTTTTCCGCCATGGGGCAGCGATTTCAGCAGTCCCCAGGTATAGGCGCTGCGCGGATCCTCGAAGACCGCGTCCACTGGTCCGCGTTCCATGATCCTCCCGCCATACATCACCTGGATCGTATCTGCGAGGCCTGCGACAACGCCCATATCGTGGGTGATCCAGATAACCGTCGTACCCATCTTCTTCTTCAGGTCCTTCACGAGATCGAGGATCTGCGCCTGTACCGTCACGTCAAGTGCGGTTGTCGCCTCATCGGCGATGAGCAGTTTCGGATTGCAGGAAATGCCGATCGCGATCATCACCCGTTGGCGCATGCCTCCGGAAAACTCGTGCGGGTACTGGCTTATGCGCGCACGGGCGTTGGGGATACCAACAAGATCGAGCAATTCCACGACACGCTCGCGTGCCTGGTTTTTCGACAAGTTGAAGTGCCGCCGCAGCGGTTCGGCGATCTGCCGTTCGACTGTCAGAACCGGGTTCAGAGAGGTCATCGGATCCTGGAAGACAAAGCCGATTTCTTTGCCACGCAGACTATAGAGGTCCCGCTCCGGCATCTTCAGCAGGTCACGGCCGTTAAAAAAGACCTCGCCGCTGACGATGCGACCGGGGGGACGAGCGATCAGCCCGACCATGGAGAGGGCATGAACGCTCTTGCCCGAGCCCGACTCACCCACGATACCAAGGGTCTCGCCTTCTTCTATCGTGTAGGAGACGTTGTTGACAGCATGCACGGTGCCAGCCGGCGTGTCGAAGGCGACAGTGAGGTTGCGGATATCGAGAAGCGGTGCCATGGCGTCAGACCTCCGAACAACCGTTAAGGGCATGAGCGGCCGACAAGGGCGGGCGTTGAGTAATTGCATTCATCGCACGGTCCTCAGTTTCGGGTCAAAATAGTCACGTAGCCAGTCGCCGAGGAGGTTCACGCTCAAGACGGTGAACAGAATGGCGAGCCCCGGGAAAGTGACAATCCACCACGCAGTGGTGATATAGACACGGCCGTCCGCCAGCATCCGACCCCAACTTGGGTTCGGCGGCTGCACACCCAGACCGAGGAAGGAGAGCGCGGCATCCATGATGATGATGCGCGCCAGTTCAAGCGTGGCGATGACCAGCACTGGCGTCATGACGTTCGGCAACAGGTGCTTGAGCATGATCCGCCAGGTACCGGCACCGATCGCGTGGGCGGAGAGGATGAACTCGCGTTCGCGCAAGGCAAGCACCTGACCGCGAATGATGCGGGCGTAACGCAGCCAACTCGTCAGAGCCAGAACGATGACGAGGTTCTGTGTCGATGGGCCGACGGCGGCCACCACCAGCAGCGCCAGCAGCATCAACGGCAGCGCAAGCTGGATGTCGACGACGCGCATGAGGACGCGATCGACCGTGCCGCGGAAATAGCCGGCGACGATCCCGAGAAGAGTTCCGACCACACCGCCCAAGATGACCGCGCCGGTCGCAATCAGCAGCGTCGTGTGGCTGCCGTATAGGATGCGGGACAAGATGTCGCGTCCTAGTTCATCCGTGCCGAGCGGGTGCGCGCCGGGTGACACGATGCCGGTCCAGGTCGGTGCGACCATGCGCGACGTCAGGCTCGAACGGGTGGGCGATGACAGCCCCAAATACGGCGCCAGAATTGCTCCAGCGATGAAGAGCAGGACGAGCACGAACCCGAATAATCCGGCGCGGCTTCTAAAAAGGGCGGAAAAGAAAGATCTCATGACCGCGCTCATCCTCGACGAATACGGGGATCGAGCACGCCGTAAAGCAGATCGACCAGCAGGTTGACGAAAACGAAGATGGCGGCGACGAGCGTGACGCCGGCCTGGATGACGGGGAAATCCTGCGCCTGGATCGCTTGCACGATCACGCGCCCGACCCCCGGCCAGGCGAAAACCGTCTCGATCACCACCGAACCGCCCAGCAGCTCTCCGGCGATAATGCCGATCATCGTGACGACAGGTATCAGCGCATTACGAGCGATATGCCAGAAGAACACAGTGTGCGGCAACAGGCCCTTCGAGCGAGCGGTGCGGACATAGTCTTCCCGCATGATATCCAGAAGCGACGAGCGCAGCAGGCGCGCGATGGAGGCGGAGACGAACACCGAAAGCGTCAGCCCGGGCAGTATGTAATGCAGCCAGGTGCCGGCCCCACCGGTCGGGAGAAGACCAAGCTCCACCGAGAACAGCAGAATCAGCATGATGCCGAGCCAGAAGGTCGGAGTTGCCTGACCGAGCAATGCCGCGATCATGACGACGAGTTCAGCCACGGTGCCACGCATCAACGCGGCAACGGCGCCTGCCGCTGCACCGATGAGCGTGCCGAAAATCAATGCCAAGCCGGCAAGTGACGCCGTTGCCGGCATACGCTCCAGAACGACGGCTAGCGCCGGACGCGTGTGTTGAAAGGAGATGCCGAAGTCACCCTTCAGCATAGACACGAGCGAATGGAAATATTGTTCGAGCAGTGGGCGATCGAGACCCAATGCGACGCGCAGGTTGTCGATCTCCAGCTGACCCGCGCCCACCGGAACAAGCAGCAGGGCGGGATCGCCGAGAATACGGCTGACGAAAAAGACGATCGTCACGACGCCCCAGATCGCAATGAAAGCCTCAATGAGCTTGCTTAGCAGATAACGCGTCATGTGCGTCCCCCGGCTCGTGCGGTGGCGAAGAGCGATCTTGCCTGTTGTTTGTGAATCATCGTCATGCTCTTCCAGAGATACGAGGCCGGAAAGTTAAGCTACCCATGAAAGAAGATCATTCTCATCTTCGAATTTTCTTCCGTACAGCGCGTTGACGACCACGAGGCCCGCCTTGTGGAGGGGCACGGCGACGCCGCGCTTTTCCGCGAGCGTAATCACCGGTACTATGCCGAACGGCACGTCCTCGGTGATGAAGCGCGTGTCGGTCGTCACCGGGCCTGGCGGCCCCTTGCGCTTTTCGTGAACCGCAGCGGCCATCTGCGCAAGCGACATGCCCGGCTCGAAACCGAAGGTAAGATGGTAGTGGTCGTATACCGTGCGCACCTTCACGCCATACGCTTCGGCCACAGCCAGCCTCTCGGCATCAAGCGCCTCGATCATGCGTGCCACCGACGGCGTGATCGCGTCGTAGTTGGCCCAGTATTCGGCCTTTTCGATGCGGGTGAAGTTGCAGAGCGCGCTGGCCAGATGGATTGGCGGGTTGAGGTTGCTGAGCGCAATCGCCGTGATATCGTCAACTTCTGTGAATCGATCGCCGAACAGCTCCCGGCAGATGCCAATCCCGGAACCATCACCGCCGGCAGGCAGAGCCGCTGCTTCCAGCCTGGAGCGGACACCGCCGATGGCAACACTTCGCGGACCGGCTCGACGGGACATCAGCGCCGTCGTCGCCCATGCCACCACGCTTGCGGAAACTTCCCCAGCCTTCAGCCGCTCCCAAAGATAGGCCGCGCTGAGAGACAGCTGCGCACTAACGATGAACGTCTGGCCGCTTGTTGCAAAGGGGACGATGGCATCGATGACCGTCTTGTGACCGTAGCCGGGCACTGCGATGATCACGACTTGGGCATGATCCATCAGGATCTGCGGGTCGGGAGCAATGACTGGACGGAAATGAGTTTCCAGAACGCCTGTCACCTCGAGTTCCTCGCCATGCAGGTCGCTTGCGCTCTTGCCCGATGGCGACCACAGGACCGGATCATGACCTTCCTGGGTCAGCCATGCTGCGTAACCGAGGGCAATGCCGCCACATCCGACGATACCTATGCGCATGCCTGTTCCCCTTGTTATTGGCATCTGCTCGTTGGGCATCGGCGCGCCGAAACGCATGGCGCGCCTTGTCAGTTCAGCATTCGAGACCGTAGATCTCGCGGGCAGCTTTTTCCGAAATTCGGCCTTCGCGCAGATCTTTGCGGACCAGCTCGCGATCGCGCTGTTTCGGATCGCCGTAGCCACCTCCGGAAGATGCAACCATAGCAACCGTTTGCCCGGGGCCGACCATGCCTGAGCGGCGCTTCAGAGGTGCGACGCCTTCACCCAGTTCGACTTTGGTCGTCCGTCCTTCCTGGCCGCCGAACAGACCCCATGGTGGGATAACCGCGTTCGTACCACCGGCAGAAATCGTTGCGGTGTGATCCAGAATCTTGACCTTGCGACGCATTGTCATGCCCCCGCGGAACTGGCCGGGACCACCGGAATCTTCCACAAGTTCGTATCGTTCGACCATGATCGGGTGCTCGTATTCGAGCGCTTCGATCGGGATGTTGGCGGTGTTGGTCGTATGCACCTGCACGCCGTCCAGCCCATCCTTGTGGGCACGGGCGCCCATCGAGCCACCGCACATTTCATTGTAGACATAGAAACGGCCTGTGCGAGGATGCGTGCCGCTAAAGGTTAGCAGACCACCGCCGGTGCAAGCCGCGCATACCTCTTCAGGTATAGCCTTCGAAAGTGCCGCGAAGATGAGATCGACCAGACGCTGGCCCGGATCGGTACGGCTGTAAACCGCGGCCGGTGCGACAGCATTGAAGAGCGTACCCTCTGGCGCCGTGACGTGAATCGCCCGATGGAAGCCAGAATTGGCCGGAATATCGGGGTCGACCAAGGCCTTCACGGCGAAATATACCGTCGCCAGTGTCGCCGTCATCACCATGTTGATCGGTGCGCGGACCTGTTCGGGATTACCGGCAAGATCGAAGAAGATCTCGTCACCCTTCACTTCGATCCTCACCTTGAGGTCCATGACCTCATCGACGAGGTTACTGTCGAAACGGCAGCTATGTTCATACACTCCATCGGGAATGCGAGCGATACCGGCGCGGGTCTTGCGGTCGGCATAGTTCAGCACCTCGACGCCGGCAGCGGCGACGACTGCCTTGCCATACTTTTCGCAAAGCGCCTGATAGCGCTGTACGCCAAGGCGGTTGGCGGCCATCTGGGCCCGAAAGTCGTTGATGCGCTCGCGCGGCACCTGGCAGTTCAACAGGATAAGATCCATGATGTCCTGCTGCAACACGCCCTTGCGGTAGAGCCGGATCGGTGGAATGCGCAGGCCTTCTTGGAAGATATGCGCATGACCGCGGTCGACGAAGTCCGAATGGTGGGCAAGATTGGTCACCCAGGCGACGATCTCACCTTCGACAAAGACCGGCTCGAGGAAGACGATGTCGTTCAAATGCGTGCCGCCGCCCGTGTGCGCGTCGTTGCCGACGAAGACGTCGCCGGGTTCCACGGTCGCGAGGTCGCAGTTCTTCAGCACGTATTCCGCAATACCGAGCAGCGAGCCGAGGTGGACGGGGATGCGTTCGGCCTGGGCAAGCGTGCGACCTTCGGCATCGAAGATCACCGTGGAGCAGTCCTGCCGCTCCTTGATATTGGTCGAATAGGCGGCGCGAACGATCGCCTTGCCCATTTCCTCGACGATCGTCGATAGCGCGCTGCCGATCACTTCCGTCGTGACGGGATCAACGGCAGGCAGTTTCCCGGTTACTGGAACAGTCTGGTTCATGGCGCTTACTCGATGATCAGGTTGAGCTGGGCGTCGACGGTTGCCGACTGGTTGGGAAGGATGAGCGTGGTCGAATCCATCTGCTCGACGACTGCAGGTCCGGCAACGACATGGCCGGGGCCAAGAAGGGTCCGGTCATAAAGAGGGCATGGGGTGAAGCCGCTAAGTTCGGGCAGATAGACAGTGCGCTCACCCACGATCCCAGCGTTGACATCGGTGGTGGCTGCTGGATAGGAGCTCACCTCCGCCTTGGGCACATTGCCGATTGCTTCAATGCGCAGCGTGATGATCTGGATCGGCTCTTCTGCCGCGACATAACCGTAGAGCTGCATGTGCGCCCGCTCGAAACCGGCCTTCATCGCATCCAGCAATCCCTGGCCTGACAGTCCTTCCGGGCGCTCGACCGTCAATTCGTAACCCTGACCGCCGTAACGCATGTCGATTGCGAGCGTGAGCCGGCGATCTTCCGCCGGGATTTTTTCCTGCTCGAACCATTCCTCGGCACGTTCGCTGAGCTGTGCGAAGCCTTCGTCGATCGCCGGCAGCGACGCAGCGGCGAGTGGCGCCATGCGGGTCAGCGAGATATTGGTCCGCAGATCCGCCTGCAGCAGACCCAGCGCACACATGATACCCGGATGCTTGGGAATCATCAGGCGCGGGATTTCGAGCTCCTTGGCAAGGCGGGCCGCATGGATAGGGCCGGCGCCGCCGAAGGCAAGCATGGTATAGTCGCGCGGGTCGTAGCCACGCTCGACGGAGATGACGCGGATCGCCTTGGCCATATTGGCGGTGACGACGCGGATAATGCCCTGTGCCGCATCCATGACGTCGATGCCGAGATCGGCCGCAAGACGCGCGACCGCGCGCTTGGAAGCTTCGGCGTCGATCTTCATGCGACCGTTGAGGAGATGGGTCTGGTTGAGGACACCGAGAACGATATTCGCGTCTGTCACCGTCGGCTCCTCGTTGCCGAGGCCATAGCAGACCGGGCCGGGATTGGCGCCGGCGCTGCGCGGGCCGACCTTCAGAAGGCCGTTGTCGACATAGGCGATCGAGCCGCCGCCGGCGCCAACCGTGTGAATGTCGAGCATCGGCACCTTCAACGGATAACCGTGAACGACGATGTCATTGGCCATTTGCGGCCTGCCGCCGTCGATCAGCGAAACGTCGCTCGATGTGCCGCCCATGTCGAAGGTGATGAGATTGTTGCTGCCTGTCGCCTTGCCGATCTCGAGCGCTGCCGTCACGCCGGCGGCCGGGCCGGAAAGAACGGTGCGCACCGGCTGCTTCTTTGCCGTGTCACAGGAAATGACGCCGCCATTGCTCTGCGTGAGATGCGGCTCCGCTTGAACTCCTGCAGCTTCCAGACGCGGTGTCAGTCGGTCGAGATAGCTGCGCATGATCGGACCGAGGTAAGCGTTGACGACCGTGGTCGAGACCCGCTCGTATTCGCGGAATTCCGGGGCGATCTCGTGCGACACGCTGATGAAGGCGTCGGGCATTTCCTCCCCGACGATCTCGCAGATACGCTTCTCGTGAGCCGGTTCGACAAATGAAAAGAGCGTGCAGATGGCGATCGCCTTGATGCCCGCTTCCTTAAGTTCCCGAACGGCCTTGCGGACATCGTCCTCGTGGAGCGGAACAGCAATGGTTCCATCGAAGAGAACGCGCTCGCGCACTTCCTTGCGCATGTCGCGGGTGGCGAGCAGGGGTGGCTTTACCGTCTGCAGCGAATAGAGTTCCGGGCGCTTCTGTCGGCCGATTTCCAACACGTCGCGGAAACCATCCGTAGTGATGAGGCCACAAGGAGCACCACGTCCCTGGATGAGCGCGTTCGTGCCGACCGTGGTCCCATGGCCGAAATAGGCAACCGCATCCGGATTGGCACCACCGCCAGGAAGAGATTGCAGGCCTTGGATGATGCCGTTGGCAATGCCCTCGGACGGGTCGGCAGGCGTCGATGATACTTTCCAGACGAACATCTCCTGCTTTATTTCATCGAGGATACAGACATCGGTAAAGGTGCCGCCGGAGTCGACGCCGATGCGGTAACGGGAAACTTCGTTCTGTGCCACGATACTTTGAACCACCGTTGAATGGGAATATTTCACCAGATTGGCGCCAATTTCGGGTAGTGTCAACGCAACAATTGGCTGCTAGGATAAAAAACGCGAACCGCCCCACCGCAGAGGACGGCAGACAAGGCAGGAAACGGAACATGGAAACAACGACCGAAAGCAGCAGCATAAAAGATTCACGACCCCTGATCGAACAGATCGAAACGGATATCTATAGCGGCAAACTCGCGCCCGGTATGTGGTTGAAGCAGATCGATCTCGAGGAGCGGTATCAATGCACGCGACTGATGTTGCGCCACGCGCTGGAACAGCTGCAATCGAGAAAGATCGTACAGCGGGTGCCCAACCGCGGCTACTATGTTCCGCCGGTGGATCAGGCCCATGCCAACAACGTTCGCAGAGCCCGTGCGCTCGTGGAAAAGTCCATCGTAGAAGAGCTAATCGCCAACATTTCCGGGGAATCCCTCGCCCGCCTTTCCTATCTTGCCAGCGTTTTTTCCGAAACGCTGAAGACCGGGACAGTCACTGATCAGGACGAGGCAAATCTTGCGTTCCACAGGGAGCTGCTGACTTCCTGCCACAATCCGGTGATGGTTGAAATCATCTGGGACCTGCGTCGTCGCGTTCCATTGGCCGCCCAGCGGGCCAGCAATACTCCGGCCGAACTTGAGCGCGCAGCAAGAGAGCATTTCGAGATGATCGAATGCCTGCGGACCCGTGACGCCGAGAGGTTGCGAGCGGTGACTGAAAAGCATGTCGGAGTTCGTCCCTCTCAGAACTGATTCCGTCGCGCTAATCGTTCGCGCAAAATTTTGTTTGAAATTGGCGCCATTTCATGTTCTCATTTTCATAATAATTCTGGGCGGCAAGAACTGCCCTCGTAACAGGGGAACATTGTCCATGCCTACAGTTGAACTCAACGGAGCGAGGTTCGTCTACGACGACATCGGTAGCAAGGACGCGGAGGTGATCTTCGCGCTCCATGGCGGTCGCGGAATTGGTGACCGCAAGGGTGAATTCAACGCCTACAAGGCGCTTTCCGACCATTACCGCCTGATCGCTTACGACCAGAGAGGCTGCGGGGAAACGAGCCTGACGCCACCTTATAATTTCGGACAGTTCGCCGACGATCTCGAAGCTTTCCGCCGCCACTTCTGCGGCGACAGAAAGATTATTCTCCAAGGCGGATCGTTCGGCGGCATGATCGCGATGACCTACGCGATCCGCCATCCGCACGGGCTTTCGCGCCTGATCCTGCGGGGTACAGCGCCTAGCCATCATAATGAAGACGATGCTTTCGTCACTTTCAGACAGAGGTTGCACAAAGCGCCCAGCGCATCGATCGCGATGCTCGAAAAGCTGTTCTCGGACAAGGTGAAGGATGACACCGAGCTCAGGTTGATCTGGCTCGCGCTGCAACCGCTCTATTACGAAGAGTTCGATCCCGACGCGGCGCTGGAGCGGACGCGGACCATGCATCTGCATGCCGAGACCCACAACGCGCTGTTTGCCGAACGGGTCTACGATGTCCGCGATCGGCTGAAGGACATCGACGTGCCGACACTGGTGATCTGCGGCGCCGAGGACTGGATCTGCCCCCCAAACCATTCTCGCTACATAGCCGAACACGTTCCGAAGGCCGAACTCCTCGAGGTTCCGAACGCGAATCACGCCGTTCACGTCGAGGCCAATGCCACTGTCGTTTCCGCAATTCGTGACTTTCTGACACGGACCGCGGCCTAATCCCTGTTCCCTTTCAACCGACGCAAGGAAGACCGAAATGCGCTTTCCCAAGACCGCCCTCGCCCTATATGGCGCGACGTTCCTCTCCATCGCCTCGGCGCCGGCATTTGCGCAGACCGCGGATTCGGTGACGATTGCCCTAAGGGTCTCTGTCAACACGCTTGATCCGCATATGAGTGCATCGGTCGGCTCCGACCTCAGCGTCATCAGCCACATCTACCCGGCGCTCATCATCCGCGGCCCGGACCTGAAATTGAAGAGTGATGTCGCCAAGAGCTGGACGATGGTCGATGCCAACACCTGGCGTTTCGAATTGGTCGAGGGCGCTCACTTCGCAAACGGTGAAAAGATCGACGCGTCAACGGTGAAATGGAATATTGACCGCGTTCTGGACAAGAGCGTCGGAGCGCGTATCGCAGGCTGGTTCAGCCTCGTTTCAACCGCCAATGCAATCAATCCCACCACGCTCGAAGTGAAGACCTCCTCGCCCTATCCGGCGCTTGCCGATCAGCTCTCGATGTTCTTCCTGCTCCCTCCCGAATGGGCAAAGACCCACAAGCCGGCAAACGAAACCATGTCCGGCGGCCCTTACATGATCAAGGAAAACGTGCCCGGCGATCATATTACGCTGGTGCAGAACCCCGAATACTGGGGCGCGAAACCGGACTTCAAGACCGTCAATTTCCGGATCATCCCGGAATCGGCAGCGCGTACGGCAGCGCTTGAAGCCGGCGAAATTGACCTCATTACCGGCCTGCCGACGACTGAAATCAAACGCATAAATGACAGCGGCCGCGCTAAGGCCGATGCGATCGACTCGATCCGCACCATGCTCGGCAAGTTCAACCACCAGAAGGCACCATTCCAGAACCTCAAGTTCCGTCAGGCGCTCAATTACGCAATCGACAAGGAAGGCATCGTCGCCTCGATTTTCGACGGCAAGGCAACGGTTTCCGACTGCCAGCTTCTGACGCCAGCCTATTTCGGCTACAATCCGGACCTCAAGGCCTATCCCTATGATCCGGACAAGGCGGTCGAGCTGCTGAAGGAATCCGGCGTCGATCTCAGCCAGCAGATCGAGATCGAAGTCCCAACGGCGACCTATCTCCAAGGTGAAGAAGTGACGCAGGTTCTCGCCTCGCAGCTTCAGGAAGTCGGCCTCAACGTCAAGATCACTGAGATCGAGTTCGGCGCATTCATGAACAAGCAGATCAAGGACCGTAACCTCGCCCAAGTCGCCGTGCAGGGCTTGGCATGGCCGACGATCGACGCCGATGGCATGCTGACGATGTTCGCCCCCGGCAACGTCTATGACTATTGGAACAATGCCGAATTCGGCAAACTGCTTGATGCCGGCCGCGCGTCCACCGTTCCCGATGAGCGCAAGAGGATCTATGCCGATGCCACAAAGCTGATGTGCGACCAGGCTGGGGCGCTCTTCCTCTACGCCCAGCCGGCCACCTATGGTGTTTCTAAGCGTATCAACTGGCAGGCACGTGGCGATGATTGGGTACGCGCCTCCGATATGAAGCCCACCAACTAGCGCTTACGGTTGCAAGTGTACTGTGTGAAAGCTGTGATTTCGCCGACTGAGTGTCGGCGAATTCATCTGATAAAGAGGCAGGTGGCCGAAGACAGCCGCGACATCAGAGTGTTCGTCGCCTCGCATCGGGCTGATCCTGTTCGATCTTTGGAAGACAGGTGCAGTATCCGGCATGAACCACGGAAATGGACTATGAAGCAGACCACGCAGTCGGCAGGCCTTTTTGCGCTGGAAGCTCGGCTTGCACGGGATCTCGAGTATCTCGAGCTTCCCTCCAAGCCCTGGGTTCCTCCGCATTGGCATGAAGGCAACCCGGTTCGCGACGTCATCGTTATCGGCGCCGGCATGTGCGGGCTTGCGGCAACGGCAAAGCTCGTTCTGTCAGGCATCACCAATGTCGTGGCCTATGATGCGGCACCGGCCGGTCTGGAGGGACCATGGGTGACGTTTGCCCGGATGCAGACCCTTCGTTCGCCTAAGGCTCTTCATGGTCCCGCTCTTGGCCTGCCGCAATTGACCTTCCGTGCCTGGTTCACGGCCCAATGGGGCGACGAGGCTTGGCAGTCGCTGGACAAGATCCCAAAGGACCAGTGGATGGATTACCTCGTCTGGTATCGCAATGTGCTCAACCTGCCGGTCCGCAACGGTGTGCGGATGACCGGCATCGCGCAGGTCGGCGATATGATTGCTATCGATATTGAGGGCGCCGAGACCGGGCGGATCATGACCCGCCGTCTGGTTCTCGCCACTGGCCGCTCCGGGCTCGGCGGCTTTGCCGTGCCTGACTTCCTTGAGGGCGTTGACCGGGCCTACTGGGCCCATTCCGCCGATGACATTGATTTCGAGGCACTGAAAGGAAAGCGTGTCGCGGTAATAGGTGCCGGCGCCTCGTCGATGGACAATGCGGCCACGGCGCTCGAGGCTGGCGCGGGCTCTGTGGACCTGCTGATCCGCCGCAAGCAAATGCCACGGATCAACAAAATGACGGGCATCGGCAGCCAAGGTGTGGTGCATGGTATGCATCAGCTGCCGGATGCTTGGAAATGGAAATTCGTTGATTACACCGCCTCTGCCCAGACGCCGCCGCCGCGCTCTTCGACGCTGCGGGTATCCCGTCACGAGAATGCCCGTTTCTTTCTCGACTGCGGGATCGTCGCAGTCAGCCAAGATGCAGACGGTCTCCTGGTCGAGACGACTCAAGGGAAGATACGCTATGACTTCCTCATCGCCGCAACCGGTTTCTCGAACGACTTCGACGGTCGTCTGGAATTCGCCGCGCTCGCACCGCATATCCGCAAATGGTCGGACGGTCGCCATACGCCTGAAATGGGACCGCCGCGTAAAGGCATGTCCGAGGCGCCGGATCTTGGTCCGGCGTTCGAATTCCGTGAGCGTGTTCCAGGTTCCTGCCCCATCCTCGCGCGCATCCACTGTTTCAACGACGCCGCCATGCTGACCCATGGCAAAGTGTCAGGCGACATTCCGGCCGTCAGTGCCGGCGCCGAGCGGCTTGTCCGAGGGATTGCCGCATCGCTGTTCGCAGATGATGTCGAGATCCATTTCGCCAATCTTGTCGCCTACGACACGCCCGAACTGCAAGGCGACGAGTGGGTGGACTCAACACCCTTGCTACAGAAGGAGACTGCGTTGTGATTGACGCCATGGACAGGGTTGCTGGCCTTTCGCCGGATGATGCCATTTTCAAAGCCCGCCGATCACGTCCGGAATTCGTGCAAGGGACCGAGCTATGCCGGCTTTCCGTCCTGCAGCCGGCAAGCGATCAAGGGCTGTCGGTCGGGCTGCGCGCTGCTCTGGCTCGCCGCATGGCGGCCCTGAATGCTGATCAGGTGCTGGTTGCCGACTACGACGCACAACTTGCCGACCTCGATCCCGCGGATGATCTTCTGGCCCTGGCTCAGGGTAAGCTGAACCTCGACGAGCCCCTGGCGACCATTGCCCGCCATGCCGATCTCATAACGCTCACGCCAAGCAAGGCAGAGGCAACCCATATAGCCTTGTTGGCACAGGTGGGTCTTACCAACCCCCAGATCGTCGCGCTCTCCGAGCTGATCGCATTCGTCAATTTTCAGACACGGGTGGCGGCAGGCCTTCGATTGCTGAGGTCCGCATGATTTCCACGGTTCGCCTGAAGCCACTCGTCTGGCACCCGCATATCGCGCCGGTCGAGCTTTCCGAGGCTACGCAGGAACAGCTTGACGCAATGAAAGTCACGCCGTCTGCCAAGAAGGTGTCGGAATATGTCCGCACGCTCGTACATGATCCTGAGAGCTATGTCGCCCGCACCGAGCTGTTCAACGCGATCATGTATGCCGAAGGGGGACTTGCCCGCTCGGAGCGCGAGCTTGGCGCGCTGGGTGCATCCATCGTCAACGGCTGTAAATATTGTGCAGTTATCCACGCCCGACGGCATGCGGAGCTCACGAAGAGCGACGACGTCGTCACCGCTCTATATTTCGATAGGCCCGAACACCTCGGGGCCCGCGATGCAGCACTTTATAGCTTCGCCTGTCGCCTATCGGAAACTCCATCGCAGGCTACGGAAGACGACATCGCCACTTTGAAATCGGTGGGAATGGACGATGCCGAAATCATCGATCTTATTCACGCCATATCAATCTTCGGATGGGCAAACCGCCTGATGCACGTACTAGGGCATGCGACGAGCGGGAAGTGATACGGCTCCGGTTGCGCAAATGCTGCATGCTGCTTTCAATAGCTTAGCCACGGGACCAAGCCCCGGTTATTCGACCGGCAATAACACGGTCACGCCTGTCTTGACGCCGACTGCCATCGCCGGATCATCGAGATCAGCGGCGATACCCAGATCAGCAGGGTGATAGCCCCGAGGGACGCCGCGATTGGTCGATCAAAGAAGGCAATCAGCGAGCCACCGGATTTCATCATCGAGGTCAGGAAGTTTTGTTCGACTAGGGGGCCGAGAACGATTCCGAGCACGAAGGGTGCGATCGGAATGCCGTTCTCTTCCATGAAATAACCGAGGACACCAAAGGCGAGCGCCACGCCGACCGCAGTGATCGTGTTGTCGACGGCGAACGAACCGACCATGCAGAACATCAGGATGATCGGCATGAGAATAGAAAGCTTCACCTTGAGGATCGAGCGGCCACAGCGGATCGCTACCCAGCCGAGCGGGATCATCAGCAGGTTGGCCAGAATGAACGCCATGAAGATGCCGTAGACCGTCGCCGGGTTATTAAGAAAGATCGTCGGCCCCGGATTGATGCCCTTCATGAACAGAACGCCGATGACGATCGCGGTGATCGCGTCGCCCGGGATGCCGAACACCAACGCCGGAACATAAGCCCCGCTGACTGCGGCATTGTTGGCCGCGCCGGCGGCTGCAAGCCCCTCCTCCGATCCGCGACCGTATTCCCGGGGGTTCTTGGAGAACTTTTTGGCCAACGAATAGGAAACCCACGCAGCGATATCTGCGCCGGCGCCCGGTACGATACCGATGATCGTTCCGAGGATATTGCCCTGCGCAATCGCCTTGCGTTGGCGCCAGAGAATGCTGGCCTGCCCGGAAAATACGCCCTTCAATTCCGTCTGTTCGAGCGCCAGCTTCGGATCGGGGTGGGCGTAGAAACGAAGGATCTCGGCGATGGCGAAGACGCCGATCATGACCGGGACGAGCGATACGCCACCTATCAGCGCAGAGCTGCCGAAGGTGAAGCGCGGCACGCCGCTGACCGGATCTATGCCGATGGTGGAGACCAGCAGGCCGAGCGCCAGCGAGATGATACCCTTGATCGGCGAGCCCTGCATGATGAAGGCCGATGTCGTCAGGCCGAGCAGGCAGAGCCAGAAATATTCGAAGCTACTGAACTTGAGGGCGATCATTGCCAGAGGCGGAGCAAAAACGGACAGCACGATGGCGCCGAAAATGCCGCCGATCGCCGACGTGAGCAGGCATATGCCAAGCGCGACATGCGCCCGTCCCTTCTTGGTCAGCGCATAGGCATCGTCCGTATAGGCCGCGGAGGCCGGCGTTCCCGGCATGCGAAGCAGAGCCGAAGGGATGTCGCCGGCAAACATGGCCATCGCGGACGCGGTCACCATCGCCGCTACCGCCGGCACGGGATCCATGTAGAACGTCACTGGAACTAGCAATGCCGTCGCCATTGTGGCGGTCAGCCCCGGAATCGCGCCGATAAACAGACCGAACACCGCACTGGCGACGATGACCATCAGGACATAGGGGGAGAAAAGTTCGGCAGCCGCCGCAAGGAGATGAACCATCATAGCCATATTGCCCAAGGTTGAAGGATGCCGCGCGGCAGGGGCACGAGCAGGCCCTTCGAGAACATGAGATAGATGAAGACACTTGCTACCAGCGAAAGTGCGGCGGCGAGCAGAAACCGCATGCCGCCGAAGATCAGCAGGATGGCAAGCGTGACAGTTGCGAGCGGAATGAAGCCAATCAGGTCGCTGAGATAAACATAGGCCAGCATCGCCAGCAAAACCAGGAGAGGCCCGGCGAACCGCGGTCGGCCGGTATGCGGCGAGGCAACCTTATCCTCATCCTCGACGGAACCCGGCCGGACAACCGCGAGTGCCACTCCCGCCGCGACGGCCGCTAGCCCGAGCAGGACCGGGAAGAAACCCGGCCCGTAGGCGATGTGGGATCCCGCCATCGGCTCCGGCAGTTGCAATGCCATGTAGATGACGGCAATGCCGAATACCGCGACCAGAAGGCCGACCCCCCTGTCTCCAAGCTTCGTCATGAAACTTCTCCCGACTGCCGAGGTGACGCCGTCGGCGTCACTTGGTCTTGAGCGCGTTGATGACCTTGGTCGTCTCGTCGAAGTGTTTGCCGAGGAAAGTCGTGAAGTCCGCATGGTTGAGCCAGGCGACGCCGAAGCCGCGTGCTTCCATCCCCTTCTTGAACTTGTCGCCGTCCACGACTTTCTTGATCGAGCCTTCAATGCGCGCCACGAGGGCCGGATCCATCTTTGCCGGACCGCCGATGCCGCGCCAGGTCCCGCCCACATAGGACTTGCCGAGCTGTTCCTTCACCGTCGGCACCTTCGTGTCGATGGCGACGCGTTCCTCGCTCATGACGGCCACGGTGCGCACAACACCGGCCTGGGCGAGCGCGGTGGTCTCAGGGATGGAGCACAGGACGACATCCACGCCGCCGGCCGCCAATTCCTGAAGCGCGGCCGAAGAGCCCGCCCCGGGAATGAGGTTGAGGTTAGTGACATCGACGCCCTGATCGAGCAGCATGGCGACGAAAGGAATGTCCCAGCTCGCATTGCAGGATCCGCCGCAATGAATCTTGAGCTTGCCGGGATCTGCCTTGATCGCCGCGACCAGCTCCTTCATGTCCTTGAAGGGAGAGTCCTTTGCCACATGGATAGCCGATGGGTCGGCGTTGAACTGGGCAATGGCCGTGAAAGTCTCGGGCGTAAAATTGGCCTGGCCGAGCAGCTTGAACTGGGCGATCGGCGAGAGCTGGCCGAGCGTATAACCGTCTTTCGCGGCATTCGAATACGTGGTGTAGCCGACGATCCCCGAGGCCTGAGCCTGGTTGACGATGGTGAACGGCTTGCCAAGAGCGGCTTCCAGCTCTGCGCCGAGGAGGCGCATCGTGTAGTCGCTGCCTCCACCGGCGCCGGCAACCACGATCAGTGTGACGGGGCGCTCAGGCCATTCCGCCATGGCGACGGATGTGGACAGCGTGACGCCTGCGAGCGCGAGACCGCCGGCAACACGCGAAAATACTTTGGAACGAGTAGTCATGTATTCCTCCCTTTGTAAACGTGCGGTTGTCGTGCCGCGATAATCTCCGACTCAAGTACCAGCGACATACCTCCATGCCGCCGGTACTGATCAACTGGCGCTAGGCCGCCATTTTGAACGGGACGCCGAGGCTGGCAAAGGCGTCTGCGATGCGGCGCTTGCGTGCTTCGTCGGGCATGCGCATGGGCGCGCGGGGCAGCGCGAGCGACACGCCCTGCAGCGACTGGGCATACTTGATGCAGGCCGGCAGGTCGTCGCAGATCAGCGCGTTCCAGAAGGTGAGGAGCTTGCGGTGCAACGCGAGTGCGCTGACATGGTCGCCGGCCTGGACGAGATCCCACAGCTTGACGACGGCGGCGGGGGCTGCTGCGGGGTTTGCGGCTATCGTGCCATGCGCACCGAGCGCGAAGCTCGGATAGAGCAGCGCGTCGACGGCGGTGAAGACCAGCTTGCCTTCCGGGATCTCCTGCAGGAGATCGGCGAGAAGCTTGAGGTCGCCGTTGCTCTGCTTGACGCCGATGACGCCCGGCACTTCCTTCATGATGCGGATGAGCAGAGCCGGGCTGAGATAGCACCACGGCACGACGTTATAGATGAGGACCGGCAGGCCGCTCTCGCCGGCGATTGCCTTGAAGTGATCCACGATGGCGTCGTCGGAAGGACGGAAGACGTAGTGCGGCGGGGTGACCTGCAGGGCGACCGAGCCTGCCCTGGCGGCCATTTTGCAGCGGTCGACGGCCTGGCGGGTGGAGTTGATGATGACGCCTGCGATCAGCGGCGCCTTGCCGTTAAGCGTTTCGGACGCGGTCTCTAGCAGCGCCTGCAGTTCGGACATTTCCAGCGTATGGCCTTCGGCCGACGAACCGCCGACGCAGATGCCATGAACGCCGGCAGCCAGCATGAAGCGAATCTGGGTCTTGAACTGGTCGAAGATGATGTCGCCATTGGGGTCGAAGGGTGTTGTGGTTGGCGGGATGATGCCAAAGAACTGCGGCGCGGATGCCATGCTTTTCTCCATTATGCGAACATGATGTCTGAATAGTGGACATATGCCGGGCCGTCAAGCGGGCAAGGCTCAGATCGGCGCTTTTTGCGAAGCTGGTTTTCTTGTTGAAAAGTGATTACTGGAAAAACGGACTGAACAAGATATTCGAAACTATCGTATTGATTTTATTGCAGCGTTAGGTGTACAGCATCGCCGGCGAAATGTCGGATGCAGCCGTTTCAGCCGATGGAAACCGTTAAGGGCCGGCAAAGGCCGGGAGATCGTAACCTACCCGCCGTTGCGCTCATATCCGAGCCGGCGCGAGATCTTGTCCGCCTGGGCGACGACCAGGCTGGCATATTCCGGGATCGTCCGTTCGGTAAAATTCTCTTTCCTGCCCGTCACGCTGATCGCCGCGAAAACCCGTCCGCTTGCATTGCGGATCGGGGCGGCGACGCAGCGGCGCCACTCCTCATATTCGGCATCGTCGATAGAATATCCCCGTTCGCGGATCGCGGCGAGGTCGTCCATCAACTGCTTGCCGGTGGTGATCGTGTTCGGCGTCAGCGCCGTGAACCCGTGCGATATGATGCGGTCGACGACCGATTGCGGCTGGAAGGCGAGCGCGGCCTTGCCGGTAGCGCTGCAGTAGGCGGCCGCGCTTTCCAGCGTGACGACGCGGTTCACCTGCCCGATCTTCGGGTCTGCCCGCTCGACCATGACGATTTCGAAGCCGTCGAAGACGCCGAGATGGACGGACTGGCCGGTCTTGTTGACTAGCGTCGCGATGCTCTCGCTCGCCTCCCGCTGGACATCCATGTTCGCCAGAACAGTGTTTCCGAGCTCGAAAAGCTTGAGCCCGAGACGGTATTTTTCCCGGTCGCGATCTTGGTCGATCAGGCCGAGCGCACGCAGCGATCCGACGATGCGATGCACCGTGGTGCGCGGCAGTTTCGTGCGCCTGGCAATCTCCAAGACGGAGAGCGAGCGGTCGTCACGCGAAAAACAGTCCAGCACGGCCAGCATCTTCGAAAAGGAAAGCATCTGGCTGGAATTGCGTTCGTTTTCGCCTTCAGATTTCTCGACCTGCTTAGACATTCCCACTCCTGATCAGCATCCTCTTGAACGTGGGTTACCACGCTTTGCCGATGGTTGAAATGTTGCCGGAAGCAACCGGCTGAAACCCGTCATGCCACCGCTTCGCACAGTTTAGCGAAGGCGAGCATGCCCGGATCGTCGAGTCCTATCGTCTGGTCGGCGAACATCCGCGCGCGGCCGATCTTGTTCGGCTTGCCGCGGAATTCGGAGAGAACCGCCCGCGTCGCCGCGACTGCCCTGCTCTTCGTCTCGGCCGGATCGCCGATGCCTTCAAGGGCATGTACCACGGCGTCGATCGCATCGAGAACCGTCTTGTCGCCGAGCTTCGCTCCGCCGCGGGCCATCATGGCGTCACGCGCCTTAGCAAGCAGCGGTGCCAGTTCGGAAAGCGGCACGGATGCCTGACCCTTGGTGTCCTTGGCCAAGGTCATCAGCGCGGTGGCAAACAGCGTGCCGAGGCTGGATCCGGTCGCGACGGCCGCCGCTTTCGCATAGGCGGAAAAGCAGGTGCCGACATCCTCGTTGGATGGCACAGCCGCTTTTTCGATTGCGGAGATGACGCGTGCCAGCATGCCGCCGGTGTCGCCGTCGCCGAGCTTGGCATCGGCGGCATTCAGTTCCTGTTCCAGCTCGACCATCGCGGCGGCGGCCTTGGCAACGACCGCCTTGACATCAGTGACTCCGAAAGTGCTCATCCGATCCTCCAGAACGGGCAATAGGCAGGTGCGGCCAGCATCGACTTCAGTTCCTCGTCGAGGAAGCAGAGGCTGATCGAGGCGCCGGCCATTTCCATTGAGGTGACGTAGTTGCCGACCAGCGGCTGGACGATCGTCAGTCCGGCCGCCGAAAGCTTCTGGGAAGCGCGGCGATAGAGGATGAAGAGTTCCTCCAGAGGCGTCGCTCCGAGACCGTTGACCAGGATCGAGACTTCGGAACCGGCATTCTTCGGGGTTTCCGCCAGAAGCCTGTCCAGCATCTCGTCGGCGATGTCGTCGGCCGGCTTTAGCTTGTTGCGCCAGATGCCGGGCTCGCCGTGGATGCCCATGCCCATCTCGATCTCGTCGTCGCGGAGCGTGAATGTCGGCTTGGCCGAGCCCGGAACCTGGCACGGGGCAAGTGCGACGCCAATGGTGCGGGTGGCGGCAACCGCCTTGGCGGCCGTGGCCGTCACCTCGTCCAGATCGGCGCCGGATTCAGCCTTCGCGCCGGCGATCTTGTAGGCATAGACGATACCCGCTACGCTGCGGCGCTTGGCGCTTTCTTCCGGCGAGGCACTGGCGATATCGTCGGTGCCGAGAACCGTCGTCGTTCGGATCTCGTCTTCCAGCATTTCACCGGCCATGTCGAAATTCATGCGGTCGCCGCCATAGTTGCCATAGAGGCGCAGCACGCCTCGACCGCCGTCGGCAAGCCTGATCGCATCCATGCAGGAACCGACATTCGGGCCCTCAAACACGTTGCCGATCGAGCAGGTATCGAGAAGACCCTGGCCGACATAACCGGTGAACAGCGGCAGGTGGCCCGAGCCGCCGCCGGAGGCGACGCCGACCTTGCCCTTACGCACGCCTTCCGCGCGCCGGATGACCCGGCCGTTCTCGCCGTCGCGAACAATAGAGGGATTGGCCATCGTCAGGCCGTCTAGCGCCTGGTCGACGAAATCGCCGGGCGCATTCATCAGCTTCTTCATCTCAGTGTTCTCCCGTGCTCGAAGGCAACATCTTGCCGGGGTTCATGATCCCGTTGGGGTCCAGTGCGGCTTTGATCGCGCGCATGACGTCGAGCGCCTCGCCGTGTTCGGATTCCATGTAGCGTATCTTGCCGATGCCGATCCCGTGCTCGCCGGTACAGGTGCCGCCAAACTCGATGGCACGCAGGCTGACGCGGCTCGCCAGCGCCTCGGCCTTCTTGCGTTCCTCGGGCTGTTCGGGATCGAAGAGGATCGCCAGGTGGAAATTGCCATCGCCGACGTGGCCGACCAGCGGCGCCACCAAGCCACTTTCCTTGATATCCTTCCGGGTCGCTTCGATGCAGGCTGCCAGTTCCGAAATCGGCACGCAGGCGTCCGTGCCGATGAGCTTGTAGCCCGGGATCAACGCCACATTGGCGAAATAGGCGTTGTGCCTTGCGGTCCAGAGACGGGAACGCTCCTCCGGCTTGTTGGCGAACTGGAAACCGCTGCCACCAAATTCCGAGGCAATCGACTGCATGGTTTCCGTCTGCTCGGCCACCACAGCCGGCGTTCCATGAAACTCGAAAAACAGCGTCGGCAGTTCCAGGAATTCGTCGAGCTTGGAATAACGGATACAGGCGCGCATCTGCATCTGGTCGGCAAGCTCGATACGCGCCACATTGATGCCGATCTGCAGGGCTGCGATGACGGCGCCGACCGCGCTTTCCATATCCGGAAACTGGCAGACCGCCGAGGCGATCGTTTCCGGAATGCCGCTCAGCTTCAGCGCGATCTCGGTGATGACGCCGAGCGTGCCTTCACTGCCGACGTATAGCCGCGTCAGGTCAAGCCCGGCCGAGGATTTGCGTGCCCGACCGCCGGTGCGGATCACGCGCCCCTCGGGCGTCACCACCGTCAGACCAAGCGTGACTTCCCGCATGGTTCCGTAGCGGACCGCGTTGGTGCCGGAGGCGCGGGTGGCGGCCATCCCACCGAGCGTCGCATGGGCGCCCGGATCGACCGGGAAGAATAGTCCACTCGAACGCAGTTCCGTATTGAGCTTTTCCTTCGTCACGCCCGCCTCGACGCGGCAATCCATGCTTTCCGCGTTGACTTCGATGATCTTCGTCATCCCGGACAAGTCGAGGGCCACGCCGCCATAAAGCGGTACGACGTGGCCCTCCAGGGAGGAACCGGCTCCAAAGGGAATGATAGGCGTGCGGGTTTCGTTGCAAATTGCAGCGATTGCCGCGACCTCCTTGGTCGTCTGCGCGAATGCGACGCCATCCGGCATCGCGCTGTCAGGCAAGCCCTCGCCATGGCCGTGCTGTTCGCGTACGGCTCGTGAGGTGACGATCCTGTCACCCAGCAGGCCAAGAAGCTTCGGCAGGACCGTGGCATCGAAATCGGACGACTGTCGGATCAAATGCTGCATGACATCACCTCAGCGCAAATACTGGAGCGGCACGGTGACAAGCTCCGGGAACAGGACCAGCAGAAAAAGTACGAGAATCTCGGCGATGAGGAATGGCATCACTCCCCGGATGACCGATCCCAAGGGGACCTTCGCCACACCGGCGGCGACATTGAGCACCGTGCCGACCGGCGGCGTGATAAGGCCGATCGCGTTGTTCATGATGAACAGCACCCCGAAATAGACCGGATCGATACCGGCCATCTTGATGACCGGCACAAGGACCGGTGTGAGGATCAGGATCGTTGGCACGAAGTCGAGCGCGGTCCCGATGATCACCACGAGAACCATGATGACGAACATCAGCAGGATCTTGTTGTCCATGAAGGGCTCAAGAAGACTCCCGACTTCAGCCGGCACGTTTGCGATAGTAATGAGCCAGGCCGAAACCACAGCGGTTGCTGCAAGGAACATGACGACGGAAGTCGTTTTCGCGGCCGAAAGGAAGACGTGGTACAGGTCGCTGATCTTCAGTTCGCGATAAACGAACATACCGACGACGAGGGCATAGACGGCTGCGACAACAGCCGCCTCGGTCGGCGTGAACACACCAATCTTCAAGCCACCGATTATGACGAATGGCAGGAGGAAGGCCCAGAAACCGTTGACCACGGTGTTCAACCGTTCGTTCCAGCTCGCTTTCGGCGTGGTGGCGACCTTGTCGCGGCGCGCCACGATCCACCAGGTCCCCATCAACGCGATGCCCATCAGGATGCCGGGCACGATACCCGCGAGGAAAAGCTGGCGGATGGAAACGTTGCCCGAAACCCCGTAGAGCACGAGGCCAATGGACGGCGGAATGACCGGGGCAATGACGCCGCCTGCGGAAATAAGTCCTGCCGAACGGGGAATGTTATAGTTTGCCTTGCGCATCATCGGAATGAGCAGCGCGGCAATGGCTGCTGTATCGGCCACTGCAGAACCCGAAAGAGACGCCATGATGACCGAGGCAATGACTGCCACGTAACCGAGGCCGCCACGCCAGTGACCGACCCAGGCCATCGCTGCCTCGACGATACGGCGGGAGAGCCCCCCTGCATTCATCAGCTCGCCGGCGAGCATGAAGAATGGTACGGCCATCAGCGGAAAGCTGTCGGCCCCTGTAAACAGGTTTTGCGCGATGATCTGGGCATCGAAATTGTTGAGGTAGACCATCAGCGCGATGCCGGTCACCAGCAGCGCGAACGCGATCGGCAGCCCGATCGCCATGGCGCCGAGGAGAGCGGATACGAAGACGATGACCGTCATGGATTTTTCTCTTGGGAAGTGGCGCTTACATTGCCGGGCACAGTGGCTTCGATCGCCAACACCTCTTCCACATCGACGACCGAGAACAGCTCTTCATTGCTGATCCGGCCCCTGGCAAACTCATAGAGGCGGGCGACCGTCAGGGCGATGACGCCAATGCTCAGCACGTAGGCCGAGGCGTAGACGTACTCCATCGGAATGCCCATCACTGGCGAATAGTTCTGCATGTTGATCGAGTGACCGCGGACCGTGCCGAGGAAGATCAGCGAGCAGGCCCAGATGATCAGCAGCGAGCAGATGACGAAGCAGATCTTCCTGCCGACCGGCGGCAGCGCGCTGACCAGGAAATCGGCGCCGAGATGGGCGCGGTCGCGCACCCCGACGACGGTGCCGAGAAAGGCCAGCCAGATGAAGGCGAAACGGGAAAGCTCTTCGGAAAGGGTGATGCCCGAATTGAACCCGTATCTCAGGACGACATTGCCAAACACCGTGACAACCATGCATGCAAGCAGGGCAACGAGGATGAGTTCAAGCAGGCGGAAAAGCCAGTCGATGTAGTGCATCAAATCGATCTCCCGGATGTGGAGCCGGAGGGATGCCCCGGCTCCACGGCACCATCAATTGCCGGTACGCGATGTTTCGATCGCCTTGATGTAACGTTCCGCGAAATCCTTGCCTGCCAACTCCGAGTGCTTGGCAATGACCGGCTTCATCTGCTCGGCCATACGGGCAAGTTCGGCACTGTCGACTTTGTTGGACTTCATGCCGCCCTCCTCGATGGTTTTCAGGAGGCCTGCTTCCATTTCGACGAACTGCTTGCGCTTCCATTCGACCGCATCCTTGCCGGCGGCGGCGACGATCTTCTGGTCTTCCGGCGACATCGCGTCATAGGTCTTGCGGCTCATGACGATGATTTCCGAATTGACGGAATGGCCCGTCATGCTGATGAACTTCTGGACTTCGTAGATGCGCATCGCGTTGATTTGCGCCAGGGGGGCTTCCTGCGCGTCGACCGTGCCGGTTTCAAGCGCGGCATAGACTTCCGAGACCGGCATTGGCGTCGGATTGGCGCCGAGCGCAGAGAACATGTCGATATACATCGCGTTCGGGATGACGCGAACCTTTAAGCCCTTGAAGTCTTCCCACTTCTGGATGGGCCGCTTGCTGTTCGTGGCATGGCGGAAACCGTTATGGGAGAAACCGAGCGCGACCCAGCCCTTCTCGTAGAGCTTCGCAGACAGTTCCTTGCCCATGTCGCCGCCGAGCACGGCATAGAACTCGTCCGAATTGCGGTAGAGGAAAGGAAATTCGACGACGGCCATTTCCTTGACCTGCGCGGCAAGGCCGGCCGCGTTGGCGGTCGAGATGTCTTGCGTGCCAGACTGCACCTGCTGCTGCATCTGCCCGTCATTGCCGAGCGTCCCGTCGGTGTAAACGTTGATGTTCAGCTTGCCCGCACTTCGTTCCTTCACGAGCCCTGAAAGCTTCTTGAGGACCATCGCTGAAGGATGGTTTGCCGCCATGCTCGTGCCGGCGCGAAGATCGGCCGAAAGTGCGCTGCCAGCGATAGCTCCGATGATGGCCGCGGTGGAAGCGATGAGTTTGAGACTACGTAGCTGTAGCATTGTTTTCCTCCCAGAAACATTGTTGAGGCTAGATCATGAAAGTTCTGCTGTTCCCGCCACAACGCACGGGGACAGGATGGGATGGAGGCCCTTGGGTCGGCTTCGCTGATTTACCCGGTTAAGCCGCCATTTTGAACGGGACGTCGAGACCTGCGAAAGCGTCTGCGATGCGGCGCTTGCGGGCTTCGTCAGGCATCCGCATAGGTGCGCGCGGCAGCGCGAGCGGAACGCCCTGCAGCGACTGGGCATATTTGATGCAGGCCGGCAGGTCGTCGCAGATCAGCGCGTTCCAGAAGGTGAGCAGCTTACGGTGCAGCGCAAGCGCCTCCACATGGTTACCCGCCTGGACGAGATCCCACAGCTTGACGACGGCGGCAGGGGCCGCTGCCGGATTGGCCGCGATCGTGCCATGCGCGCCAAGCGCAAAGCTCGGATAAAGCAGCGCGTCGACGGCGGTGAACACCAGCTTGCCTTCCGGGACCTCCTGCAAGAGATCGGCCAGGAGCTTCAGGTCGCCATTGCTCTGCTTGACGCCGATGACGCCCGGCACTTCCTTCATGATGCGGATCAGCAATGCAGGGCTCAGATAGCACCAAGGCACGACGTTGTAGATCAGCACCGGCAGGCCGCTTTCGCAGGCAATCGCCTTGAAGTGGTCGACGATCGCGTCATCCGAGGGACGGAAGACGTAATGCGGCGGGGTGACCTGAAGCGCGACCGAGCCGGCCTTCTTTGCCATCTTGCAGCGATCGACCGCCTGGCGGGTGGAATTGATGATGACGCCGGCGATCAGCGGCGCCTTGCCGTTCAGGGTTTCCGCTGCGGTCTCGAGCAGCGCCTGCAGTTCGGACATTTCCAGCGTATGGCCTTCGGCCGACGAACCGCCGACGCAGATGCCATGAACGCCGGCATCCAGCATGAAGCGAATCTGGGTCTTGAACGGATCGAAAATGATATCGCCATTGGCGTCGAAGGGAGTTGTGGTTGGCGGGATGACCCCGAAGAATTGCGGCGCTGCGACCATTCTGCATCCTCCATTATGCGAACATGATGTCTGGATAGTGGACAATGCGTCCACGGTCAATACACGGAGGTCAGGGAGCGAAAAAATATAGTTCAGGTGCATTCCTCGAAGAGTGGATTTGGCTCAGGTGTTCTCGGCTGCCGCGATGAGATGTCGGCAGACCATGATTATGGTCCCGGCGTACAGATATTCCTGACCCTGCAAACCCGATCAGTCATCGAATGCCAGTTGCACCTTGAGCGTCTGCTCAGGGTGCTTCTCGACCAAATCGAAAGCCTTGCGAGCGTCGGCCGCGTCGAATGTTTGGGTGATCATCGCCGCGGGCTTCAGCTTGCCTGTTTCGAGCCATTGCACGACCTCGGGAATGAATCGTCTGTTAAGACGCGAACCGATGAGGCTCAGTTCCTTGCGTACGATTTCCTGCTGGCTGACATTGCACGGCGCGGCGGAAAAGCCGAGAAGGCCGATGCGTCCAGCGGGGCCGGCTATTCGGCACGCCTCATCGAGCAGTGCGGGGATACCGGCGCCATCTATGACAATCGATGGACCTAGCCCGTTCATCTCGCCCGCGACCTCCGCGGGAACCGACTTTTCCCGAGAATTGATGACGCCATCGGCGCCATACTCCAGGGCTCGCTCAAGGCGCTGTGGGTCGATATCGGCGATGATGCAGCGCGCGCCGCGCATCTTCGCGACCTGAAGCACCGTGATACCGACAGTACCGGCGCCGTAGATCATCACAACGTCGTCGGCGCTGCATTCAGTGCGCCACAGCACGTTCGCCGCGACCGCCAGCGGTTCAGCAAGCGCTGCAACGTCAAACCCCAGCGAGGGCGATATCTTGACAGCATTTTCTTGCGGAACGATCGCGACCGACCGGAATCCACCGTCCCGGTGAACGCCAATGACCTGCAGCTTGGAGCAAACATTCGAGCGGCCAATGCGGCATGGATGACATTTGCCGCAGGATATCACCGGGTCGGCGACCACATGATCGCCGACCGCGAGATGGGACACGCCACGACCGAGCGCTGCGACAACGCCTGCGAACTCGTGTCCGATAATACGCGGATAGCTAACGAACGGATTGGAGCCGTGAAGGATATGCATATCCGAGCCGCAGATTCCGGCCCTTCTGACGCGGATAGCGATCTCACCTTCGCCCGGTGGCTGAACGTCTTGGTAATCGACGGCAAGCTTGTGGGGTTCCAGAACCGATATCGTGACCATGTTGTCTCCGCAGTTGTCTTCTGAGGTCGGACCTCCGTCGGAGGTCATCAAAAGAGGCTCAAACCACCCGCATCGATTTCAGATGCCGATCGACCTTGGCGCGCCATGCAGCATTGCCCGTGAGGGCACGTGGAAAGAGCCTGGGATCTAAGAATGCGGAAGAGGCTATCGTTGCGCAACGCGCTTCCGCGGACTGCTCATCGCAGAGATGCCTTTGCATCAATCGCTGCATGATCAGGTCAGCCCGTAAGTCATGTGCGACAGGGTTCTCTCGATCCCACGAAGTTCCGCCAGACCCTTGAGCCGACCGATGGCCGGATAACCAGGCTGCGCGCCACGCGTCAGATCGTCAAGGATTTCCTGGCCGTGATCTGGGCGCATGAAGATCTGGTGATCCGTGCGACCCTCTGCTTTCCGGCGGTTCTCCTCCGCCACGATGGCGGCAATGACGGCCACCATATCGGTATTGCCCTCCAGATGCTCGTCTTCGAAGAAGGAGCAAGGCGTCGTCTCATCTTCCCGTCGAACGTTGCGCAGATGCACGAAGTGGATGCGCGATGCGAGACGCCTGACCATTGCTGGTAGATCATTGTCGGTGCGTACGCCGAGCGATCCCGTGCAGAATGTCACGCCGTTAGCGGGGCTGTCGACGGCCTCGAGCACCTCGACATAGTCCGCTTCGGTCGACAGGATCCGCGGCAGGCCAAGCAGTGGCCACGGGGGGTCATCTCCATGGGCGCACAGGCGCATCCCGAGTTCTTCGGCCACCGGCACCACTTCCGACAGGAACGCAATCAAGTTGGCGCGCAAAGTCCTGGCATCGATCAAGGCATAGCGCGAAAGTGCTTCGCGCAGCTCGTCGATGCTGTACCCATCGGAAGAACCTGGAAGGCCAGCGCCAATATTACGTGAGAGCGCGCCCTTTTTCTTATCGGACATGGACCGGTATCGCTCGTCGGCTTGGGCGATCACATTTGGCGTATAGTCCGACGTCGCGGCAGGCCGCCGAAGAACATGGATGTCAAACGCCACGAAATCGATCAGGTCAAAGCGCATAGTACGTGCGCCGTTCGGCGTTTCCCAGCGCAGATCGGTCCGCGTCCAGTCGAGAACCGGCATGAAGTTGTAGCAGACGGTGAAAATACCAGCGCCTGCCAATACGCGAAGGCTTTCCTTCCAGGCTTCGATATGGGCTTTCCAATCACCCGACATCGTCTTGATGCTCTCGGATATCGGAATGCTTTCCACGATCTCCCAATCCAGACCGCCGGCTCGGATCTCGCATTGTCTTTTGGCGACCTCGGCCGCCGTCCATGCCGTTCCGGTCGGCACGTGGTGAAGTGCGCTGACGATACCCTGAGCCCCTGCCTGGGTCGCATCGCGAACACTGACCTTGTCGATGGGCCCGAACCAGCGCCATGTATGTCTCATTCCTTCCCCCTTATGCTCATTTCGGCTTGCGGAACGGCCGAAGGACTTTCACCGGTTGTCGTTATGGATTCGACGATTGCTATGGCTCTCGCTGGAGATCCCGACCCGCCAGCGATTGCCAAAGGTAGTGCCGTCAGAAAACAGTAGGGCGGCAGCTGCCCGAGATTGGCAAAGTTTTCGCCAATCAGGATGTTTCCGCCGAGAAGGATATTGTGGGCGGGGAATGTCGAACTGCCGTAGCAGTCGATCGAAAGGCAGTCCGAGCCGACGATACGAACTCCCCTCTGCCGCAGGAACTCGCTTGCTTCTTGCGATAGGCCCGGCCAATCCCTGAGAAAGCGATCCTCTTGCGCGGCATCCTTCCAATAGCGGTCCCAGCCGAAATGGAAGAACACCGCGTCTCCCGGCTCGATCGGTCCGTGGCGATCCTCGAATTTCAGAATTCGATCCACCCCCACGGCTTCGCAAGGGGCACAATCTTGTGCGTCGATGACGGCCATGCGGCCGAAGAATTGTTCAACGGAGATCTCGGCGATCGAGCTGGCACCCTTTATAAAGTGCAAGGGCGCATCGAAATGCGTGCCGGAATGCTCGCTGAGGCAAAGCGAATGGTTGCAGGCGACATCACCGCGGTCGTAGCTTTCAATCACTTCACGACAGAATGCCGGGTGGGTCGGCCAGACCGGCATCCCTTCCTTCATGGGATGGGTCAGGTCGATGAAATTGAAGCGGTCTTGCCTAAAGAGAACGGTTAGTTTGTCCATGTCAGGCAACGCGCGGCCGTGGCGCGATCGCCACGATGAGAATGATTAACGCACCGGTCAGCACGAAACGAACGCCCGCCTGCATCTGAAAGGTGTTCAGCGTTGTCGCCATCAGGTTGAAGAAGAGCGCGGCGCCCCAGATGCCGACGGCATTCGCCTGACCGCCCGCGACGCTGGTTCCGCCGAGCACCACGACAGCAATTGATTCCAGAAGGTAGACGTCGCCCATGTTCAGCGCTGCGCCACCCGAGAAGCCGGACAACAGGAAGCCCGCGAGGCCTCCGGTAACGCCACAGAGGCTATACGCGATAAGCCGGACGCGTCCCGCCGAAATGCCAGCCAGCCGCGCAGCAGGCTCGCTCTGACCGACGGCCAGAAGGCGGCGACCCCAGCTGCCTCGCGTAAGGACAAGCATGGTGACGGCGGTCAGGAGCATGACGGCCAATGGCATGAAAGGGATGCCCTCGACGCGCCACTGCGTGAACGCGGACAACATAGCCGGCGGCTTCAGCGTGGCCTCCCCGCCGAGATTGAATGCTAAGGACTGGAATACGAAACTCCACGCCAGTGTCGCGATAATCGGTGGCAGCCGCAGCAGCGTAATGGCAAGGAAGTTGAGCACACCAGCAATGGCACCCACGGCGACTGCCGCGATCAACCCCGCAATGATCATGCCGTCCTGGGCCTTCATCACCGTCATCGACACATAGGCTGCAAGCGTCAGTACCGATGGTACCGACAGATCGATGTTGCCGGGACCTGATGCGATGACCAGCATCTGACCGGTGCCCACCAACACGCTGAAGGCGCCGAAGGTCAGGGCAGCGGTCAAGGTTGCCTCGGCGCTGCCGAGGCCTGCGTAGGCGGTGGTGGCAACCCACATGGCGAGCGCGACAATGAAGCCGTAGGTCCAGGGCGCAAGCGTTAGACGGGACGTCATCATTTTTTCTCCGACAAGAGTACGCGCCCGGCCAGCACCAGGAAAAGGATCCCGCCCTGCGCGCCGATCTGCCAGGTCGGCGGCACCTGCAGGAAGCTCAGCAGGGACCCGGCAAGGGAGAGCGTCAGTGCGCCGATGACGGTGCCGACCGGCGAGACGATGCCGCCGTTGAACGAACCGCCTCCAAGAATGACCGCACCGACCCCAAGAAGGGTATAGGCCGGCGCCACGTTGGGATCACCCGATGTCGTAAGGCCAGTCAATGTCACGCCGGCGAGGCAAGCGAGCACGCCGGCTGCGCCATAAACCAGCACACGGATGCGAGTGGTCGACCAGCCGGCCCTCTCGATGGAACGCGGATTGGCACCGGCGCCGCGAAGTACGGCCCCGTAGGATGACCGCGTGATGACCAGGTGGCCCACCGCCGCGGCGACAACGGCAAGCAGGATCGGTAAAGGGATGAATGGGGGACGCCAGTTCATGAATCCCGCCAGCCATGCCGGCGCCGAGCCGCCGGGCGATGGGAGGATGATGATGGCAGTGCCGAGCCAGATAAACGACATGCCGAGCGTCACGATGATCGAGGGCAGCTGCCGTAGATGGATGAGCAGGCCGATTCCTGCATAGAGGGCGATGGTGACAAGGAAGAGAATGATCGCAAACAGCGGAGCGGCATCGAGATACAGTGCAGTAATGCATGTGGTGAGACCGACAAAGGCGCCATTCGAGAGATCGATGTCACCAAGCATGATGATCAGCATCTGGGCGAGCGCTGCAAACACCAGCGGTGTCGCAAGCTTGAAGAGCAATGTGAAGCCAAAATAGCTCATTGCCGAGGGCCTTATCCAGAAGATGACTGCCAGCATGAGAACAAGCGTGACGGCGGGCAGACCAACCTGCAACGCCGCCGTCAGCCATGCGGGACGGCCGACCGGATTGGGTGAAATCATCACATCAGCCATTTGCACCTCCAAACGAAGCTTCGAGGATGCGACCATGATCAATGTCTGCGCCGTCGATCTCCTCCACGGCCCTGCCCTCGCGGAACACATAGAGCCGGTCGCAATTGATGAGTTCTTCCATCTCCGTCGTGTACCAGACGAAGGTTCGGCCTCGCTCGGCTTCGCTGCGGATCAACCGATAGACCTCCTGCTTGGTACCGACATCGACGCCGCGCATCGGGTCATCCAGGAAGATGACCCCGGCATCGGAGGCGAGCGCCCGGGCGAAAAGTACCTTCTGTTGATTGCCGCCGCTCAAAGCGAGGATCGGCGTATCGATTGACGGCGCCTTCACCTTGAGCATCGCTGACCATTTTTCGGCCAGATCTTTTGCTCCGGTACTGGATACGAACCCATATTTCTGCAAGGCATCGAGACTGCGTATCGTCAGATTATCCGCGACCGACCACAATCCGAAAACGCCTTCCAGCCCGCGATCGCCTGCGACATAAGCCGCGCGGATCTTGCCGCTCTTCTCAATGGCCGTGAAGATGGCCCGCAATCTCTCCCGCTGACCATGACCGTCAAGACCGGCAAATCCGATGATCTCGCCGGCGGCCGCCTGGATCGGCCGGTCGGCGGGATCAACACCCGCATGATCGATCTGCCGCTCGCCGAAGACACGCGAATTCTGACCTTGACTATGGTCACGTGTCGCCTCGATGCTACCCATCATTTCGACCAGGTTAGAGCGCGACAGGCCCTTGGTGGGGCGCTCGGCGACGATCTTGCCGTCGACCATGACAACGGCGCGGTCGCAGACCGCCATGATCTCGTTCAATCGATGCGTGATGAGGATACAGGCGACACCCGTTGAGGCTGCCTTGCGAATATAGGCCAAAAGCTGTTCGGTTGCCTGGTGTCCGAGCGACGATGTCGGCTCGTCAAGGATCACACAGCGCACGGCGATGTCGGTCTCGGTGAAGGCACGGGCAATTTCCACCATCTGCCGCGAGCCGATCGAAAGCTCCGAGATCTTTACGTCTGGATCAATCCCGTGGCCGGGAAAGATCTCATCAAGCGACTTAACGATCAGACCTCGGGCGCGGCTACGCCAGCCGAATCCTCGGACCTGACGGTGGATGATGCGCGTGTTTTCCGCAGCGGAGAGGTTCGCGCATAGGGACAACTCCTGGAAGATGCAGCGCAGGCCGCCCGACTGGGCTCGACCTGCGCTCCATATTTCGATGTCGTCTCCACCATAGCGGAAACTGCCCGCCGTGCGCTGGACGGCGCCCGACAGGACATTCATCAGTGTCGATTTTCCGGCACCGTTGTGACCGACCAAGCCAACCACCTCGCCGGAGCGAAGCTGAAAATCGACACCGCCGAGCGCATGCACGGCGCCGTAGCTTTTACGGACGTCACGAACATCGATCAGTGTTTCCGCGGCCGCCAGCGCCGACAAGGGGGTTGCAAGGTCATTCATCTGTCAACTCTCACTTCGGCGCTGGAACGGCCGGAAGAGCAGTTTTGTTGATGTTGGAATCGATGATCTTTGCAACGAGATCCTGCGGGTACTGCGCGTTGACCACTCCACCTTCCGGCACCGTCTTCAGCCAGGCGTCGAGATCGGGCTGATTGATCTGTAGCAAAGGCACCTCGACGAATTTCGGCACTTTCTTGCCAGCCAGGATCTGCTGGGCGACCCAGAACGCCACCTGCGAAACCGAGGGTGTTGCACCAAGCGAGAACGTCTCGTAACCAGACGCGTCATGCTCCTGCTTCCACAGCGCCAGTTCATCCTGGCGATTGCCCATTATGATGATTGGAAGCTCCCGCTTTGCCGCCTTGAAAGCTTGCGCCGCGCCGTAGCCGTCGCCGCCCTGGGTCAGGACCGCATCGACCTTCGGCAGGGAGGGCAGGATTCCGGATACTTCCTTCTGAGCGACCGTGGCTGTCCACTGGCCATAGACTTCCCCGACGCTCTTGTAGGTGGGATGCTCGGCCATCGCCTTGACGACGCCGTCATGCAGGCGCTTGTCGAAGCCGTCGCCGGCCATGCCGCGGATTTCGAGAATATTCGCCGGCTTGGCGCCCAGCTTTCCCTTGATGAAATCAAGCTCAGCCTTGGCGTAGGAATCGAGATTATAGTCAACAACGTAAGCGCAGGGCTCGGTCACGCCACTGGCGAAAGCAACGACAACGATACCTGCGTCACAGGCATCCTTGATAGCGCCGTTGAGTGCCGTGTCCGAGCCTGCCAGAACGATGATCGCATCGTAGCCTTGCAGGATAAAATTCTGGATCTGCGAAGCCTGCTCGGTGACGGAATTATTGGCGCTGACGACGGTCGTATCGCCGATCTTGCCATCGGCCTTAGCCTTTGCGCCCATATCCTGAAAGCTCTTGATCATCACCTGACGAAATGAGTTTCCGGCATAGGAGTTGCTGAATGCGATCTTCTTGCCGCTGGTATCGCCGGCGGCAATTCCATCCTCAGCGCGGACGCTCGCGGCAGCAGCTGTACTCGCAAGCAGCGCCAACCCGAGGGCGGCCGCAGTTCTGTTATAGGTAGTTTTCATGGATGCTCTCTCCTCCAGCTTCCTGTTCAAGGCCACGCTCTTGACCTCGGGATCGGCGGCACATTCGACCGCAGCCACCTTTGGCTGACATTCCGCTCAGTGACCGTCTCCAAACGCCGCATAGCGAAGTCATCCTGCTTCTCCCGAGAGCTCACGTATATGCTACCATGGTAGCATGTCAACAACTGTGATAGACTGCTTCGGAAAGATGTGCGATTTGCGAAGATGGTCGCGCAAAAGGGGGAATGATGGCAGCCAAACGCGGGGTAGACGAAACTTCTGGCGCGAAGGGTGTAGTCTCACCCGGAAACGAGGTGCTCGAAGCAATTAACATCCGCCAGCCCATCGCCCCCCAGGTTTATGAGCGGCTTCGCCGAGCCATAACGACGCTTGCGATGCTACCATCCGAGGCGCTGAGTGAAAAGGATCTGTCACTGCAGCTAGGCGTCAGCCGGACGCCCGTGCGCGAAGCATTAATCCGCCTTGCCGATGAGGGACTGATCGACATCTTGCCGCAGCGCGGGAGTTTTGTGGCGCCAATCCGAATCCACGACGTCGAGGAAGCCCAGTTCATTCGGGAGTCACTTGAGGTTGCGGTTGTCAAACGATTGGCACACCAATGTTCCGCACAGTTCGTGGTTGACATCAAGGCTAATCTTGCCCGGCAAGAATTGGCCGTGGCGGACGGGGAGGGCGACCTGTTCCTCGAGCTGGACGAAGCTTTTCACAGGGGCTTCTGCGAGGAAGCACGCCTCTCCAGGAGCTGGCGTGTGATCCAGACAGTGAAACTGCAAATGGATCGGGTCCGTTACCTCAGCCTTCCCGATCCCGCCCATTTGAGGACACTACTGGCACAACACTGGGAAATCGTCCGGGCTATCGAACACCGGGAACCGGAACTGGCGAGTAGCGCCATGGCGGCGCATCTGCAGGAGGTGCTCCGTACGGCACAGCGGTTGAGCATTCAGCGGGCCGAGCTCATAGAGCGCTGACAAGGATAGGGGTGAGTTTTGGGATGAAAAGTCGGCCTCCCTGATGGTCTGAACCGGATCAACCGTCGACCCAGAGCCTGCCGATCGAAACCGCGACATTGAGCCGTTCAGTTGGCGCTAGAGCTATTTAGAATACCAGCAATAAACGCGGCCGGAGTGCCTGCAAAGAACGGCGAAATATAGCCCCCTTCCCTGAATGACAACAGCCCGAATCCTGCTATCCGGATACCACGCTTGGGGCGCAAGCTGACTGAAGCAGCGCGGATTGTCAGGTGTTCTGTGCGTGAGGCCGCCCTCGTCGTTGACCGACGAATCTCTCGCTGAGGCAGTTGCCGGCCTCGAAGCCCTCAAGGCCCTTCCTGTCGTCGAGATCCGGAAGCGGCGCTGATATTCGGCGAGCAGCTTCGGGTCGAAGGTGCCGGCGCGGTTGCATGGCATGGAAATGCGCAATTTTCGACGCGCCGGTTAACACCCTCTACCTTGATGACCCATTGCGACGATTGTTCCTTCCGCGAGAAGCCGCCGATAATGAGCGCATTCCGCTTTGTGACCGATCTTTCAGCGGTTGAACCTCGGCGGCCATCGCGCCGGAGACGTTACCGGTGGCGACGACTATCAGGCGCTTCGGTCGCTTGGTTGCCGCAACCTTGTCGTCAACCTCGGCGGGCATCGCTCCGGCGACGATCTGATCCAGCGCACCGCTCCCGGTCGAAGCCCGGCCGAGCAGGAAGTCCGTCGCCGAGGTCCACCTGAGTCTTCTCTTAAGGATTTTCGGCTCAGGGATTGACGACCTTCAACGAAGTGGAAATAATAGACACAACATCTACAGAGTAGACACATGAAAGAAAGCGAACGTTACGTTGCAGCCGTTCTCGCGGCGCTGAAGATCCTGGATGCCTTCGATGGAACGCAGCCCTTGCGTTTTTCCGACCTTATGAAACGGACTCGGCTGACCCGCAGCCGCATTCTGCGCTACGTCGGGACTCTCGAAGCAGCGGGCTATCTTGTGATCAACGAGCAGGCCGGGACATTCGAAGTGGGCGCCAAGGCCTATCGCTTAGGTTGGACGATCAAGCAGCAATACGAGGCAATGATCTCGCTACTTCGGCCCCGGCTCGAGGACTTGTCCCTCAGGGCCGACGCGACAGTGTTCTTTTCGGTGGTGCGCGGCAATCAACGCTTGGTGATTGCCAAGAGCGAGCCGAAGTTCGGCGTCCGCTACGCAGTCGAGGAAGGTCAGATCCGTCCGCTCCATGTCGGTGCTACCGGCCGCGTGCTCCTCGCCTTCAGTCCGCCACACGTTGCCGATTCCGTCCTTGCTCAGGACCGTCTTGAAGCTTTGACCGACAAGACGATGATATCTGTCGACGAGATCCGCAACGCCATCGACGAGATTCGCGCGTCCGGAGTCGCGAGCAGTGTCGGTGAGGCCACCGGCGAGGCGCTAGCGATCGCGGTTCCAGTGTTGGACGACCGCAACCGGCTGGCTGGGGCTCTGACCATTGCCGGCCCCGTAGGTTACCTGCAACCCAGAACGGCCGAATATGAAACCTTGTTGAAGAGGGAGGCTGAGTACCTCTCTCCCCGCATTTCTTCCCACGGCGATTGAGCGCGGAAGAAGAATCGATGACCCCGGCTTACGGGGCTATGGAGGAGACTATGCAGATTCTTTTACGCAACAAAGACGTACAGTCAGGATTGTTGCTGTTGCTCGTGTCCGTGTTCTTCCTGATTGGAGGCAGAAACTACGAGTTTGGTACCTTTGACATGATGGGGCCGGGCTTTGTGCCGTTTTCCCTCGCGGCTTTGCTGGCTTTGCTGGGATTGACGCTGACAATTAGCGGCCTGCGCTCCGAAAGCGAAGCGAACCCGTTCGCGACCTTCGCGCTGCTGCCGACAATCATGGTGCTAGGGGGAATTGCGCTCTTTGCGCTGACCCTGTCGAGCTTTGGTTATCTCGTCGCCTGCGCCTTGCTGGTAGTTGTCGGTGGCACGGCGGCAAGCGATCGCCGCCCCGTCGAGGTCGTCATCTCCGCCCTTGTGATCTCGGTCGTGACCGGGATCATCTTCATCGAAGTCCTAGGGCTGCCCATGCCGCTGCTTCCGGAATGGCTGTGATGGATCTGTTCAACAATCTTGCTTTGGGCTTCGGGGTCGCCTTCACCTTCGACAACATCATCTACTGCCTGGTCGGTGCGATCGTCGGCACGTTGATCGGCATTTTGCCCGGGCTTGGTCCAGTGGCGACAGTCGCCATGCTGCTGCCCATCACCTACGCGCTGGAGCCAACGTCGGCGCTTATCATGCTGGCCGGCATCTATTACGGCGCCCAATACGGCGGCTCCACTACCGCCATCCTCGTCAACCTGCCTGGTGAGGCTTCCTCGGTTGTCACTTGCCTCGACGGATACCAGATGGCCCGCAACGGGCGGGCGGGTCAGGCGCTTACCGTTGCGGCGCTTGGATCACTGTTTGCCGGATGCGTCGGCACGCTGCTACTCGCCGCCGTTGCGCCGTCGCTCGCTTCTGTGGCCGTCGGCTTCGGCGCCGCCGAATACTTTTCGCTGATGGTTCTAGGCCTGATCGCCGCCGTGGTGCTTGCATCGGGATCGGCAGTCAAGGCCATCGCCATGGTCGTTTTCGGCTTGCTGCTCGGAACGATCGGAACCGACATCAATTCCGGCGCGGAGCGCTACACATTTGGCATTTTTGAACTGTCCGAAGGCATTGACTTCGTCGTGGTCGCAATGGGCGTCTTCGGCATTACGGAGATCCTGAGGAACCTTGAGAAGGCGGCCAATCGCGAGCTGGTGACGAGCCGGATCGATAGTCTGATGCTGACGAGGGACGATGTGCGCCGTTCCGCGCCAGCCGTGCTGCGCGGAACGGCGCTCGGCTCCATCCTGGGCATTCTGCCCGGCGGTGGCGCGCTGCTGTCCTCGTTCGCTGCCTACACGATCGAGAAACGCCTATCCAAGCATCCGCAAGAATTCGGCAAGGGGGCGATCGAGGGCGTTGCCGCGCCGGAAAGCGCCAACAACGCGGCCGCGCAAAGCTCCTTCGTGCCAATGCTGACGCTCGGCATACCGGCGAATGCTACGACCGCCCTCCTGATGGGCGCGATGATGATCCATAACATCCAGCCCGGCCCGCAGGTCATGAGCAGCAATCCTGAGCTCTTCTGGGGCCTTATCGCCTCAATGTGGGTCGGAAACGTGATGCTCGTCATCCTGAACCTGCCGATGATCGGCATTTGGGTGAAGATGCTGAAGATCCCATACCGGCTGCTCTATCCAGCAATCCTCGTTTTCGTGACAGTCGGCGTGTTCAGCATCCAGAATTCCACATTCGCGATCTATATGATGATCGGTTTCGGGTTGCTCGGTTACATCCTGAGCAAGCTGGAGTTCGAGGCGGCGCCCCTGCTGCTTGGGTTCATCCTCGGGCCGATACTGGAAGACAATTTCCGCCGGGCATTGCTGATCTCGGCGGGTGACTTTGCTGCCTTCCTCACAAGGCCCGTCAGCGGAGGACTGCTCGCTCTCGCCGCGATTCTATTGATCCTGCTCCTCTCCCCTCGGTTCCGCCAGAAACGCGAAGCGGCGTTTCAAGAAGACTGAGCTTACCAAAGAAAGGAAATATGCTGATGACTCTCGCAGAAAAAGCTATGGCTTCGTCCCAGTCCGTCGCGGAAGAATACGAAGAATACAAGGCGGCCGGTCGCATCTGGGGCCAGGTCCCTCCAGAGCGGATCAAGAAGATCAAGTTCCCGCGGGTGCCCAAAGAAACGACGGACAAGTATCTCGCGCTCGCGGACCTTACCACGACGGTTTCTGACATCCTCGACAGCTTCGGCATCCGCGGCACCGTTGCCGCCAGCCATATAAAACCCTTGCTGACTGGTCGCAAGATCGCCGGAACGGCCGTCACATTGCGCAGCATCCCCGAGCGGAAAACCCCGACCCAAGGCGCGCATGACAAGGACCCTATCAAGATGTCGACCCGCGAAGTCTATTACATGGGCGAGCCGGGAGATGTCCTCGTTTCTGATTTCGGCGGCAATCTCGAAGTCTCGAACATGGGTGGCCAATCCTGCCTCGTCGCCAAAACCACCGGCTTCGTCGGCGCAATCGTCAATGGCGCAATCCGCGACCTGAACGCGGTTCACGAGCTTGACTACCCGGTCTGGTGCAAGGGGCTGACACCGATCACCGGCAAATTCCGCATGGAAGCGATCGAGATCAACGGCCCAGTCACCGTGCACGACATCGTCGTCTACCCGGGCGACCTGATCGTCGCCGACGACAGCGGTTTCTGCGCTGTCCCCTACGAACTGGTCGACACCGTGCTGGAGCAGGCCATCGCCATCGAAAAGGCCGAAGACGTGATGCGGGACCTCATCCGCGCCAAGCGGCCGATCTCCGAACTGCGCCCCCTGTTCCGCAAGCGTTACGATTGATCAATCCGGCCGGCGGCAAATGCCGGCCATCCACTTCACCCGGGAGGTTAATATGAAGATTTCCAAACTCACGACGGCCACCGTGCTCTCCGTTCTGGCGCTTGCCATCCCCTCGATGGCGGCAGACTGGAAGCCCAACGGGCCGGTCACCCTCATCGTGCCTTCGACACCAGGAGGCGGCCACGACACCAATGCCCGCGCGCTGGCCAAGGTGATGGAAAAATACGCCGGTCAATCCATCGTCGTCGTCAACCAGCCTGCCGGCGGTGGCGTAGTCGCCTATAACGAGATGATGAAGGCCAAGACGGATGGCCAGACGCTTGGCCAGGTCTCCACCTCGCTCGTCACCGATAAGTACCGTTTGGAAAATGTCCAGTATGACGGAACGTCGTTCAAATACGTCGGCGAGATTTCCGAGGATCCCAATCTTCTCGTCGTCTCCGCCAAAGGCCCACTTGCCAATCTTGATTTGAAAGGTTTACTCGCAAAGGCGAAGGCTGAGCCGGAAACCATCAATCTCGGAGTTTCCGGCAATTGGGGCAATCAGGATTATGTCCGCTTCGCACTTGAGGAAGCCTCTGGTGCGAAATTCCGCCGCATCCCGATCAAGGGTGGCCGTCAGATTCTTCTCGGGATCCTTTCGGGCGACATCGGTGTCGGCCTTCTCTACCCATCAGAGATAAAAGCCCAGGTCGATAGCGGTGAATTGAAGGTCATCGCTCACAATGGAGAGGCCGCACCTGAAGGGTTCGGTAATGTCCCAAGCTTCAGGCAAAGCGGTGTGGATGTCGGACTGTCGGTTTGGCGCGCTTTGGTCCTTCCAAAGGATACCCCGGCAGAAATCGCAGCCGGCTGGGAGAAAATCCTTGCCGACACCATGAAGGACCCTGCCCTCAAAGAGGGATATAACGCTGTTGCGGTGGGATATGCCTATAAGGACAGTGCTGCGACAGAAGCACTGGTGAAAGACTCGGCTGGAATTCTGGCGGAGCTCAGCAAGAAGGCTGGCCTGGTTAAGTGACCTGTATCAGGGACCAGGGTTTCCCTTGGTCCCCACCGTTGTATCGTTTGTCGCGCCTTGTGGCCATGGGCGTTCTGGCGCGTTGGGATAGAAGCACCGGCGTGCCCTTTGGGACGACCATACCGTAGCAGATCTCGATCAGCGGTCGAACCACAGCGCATGACAATCCGATTAAGGGGCGCTCATGAACGGCAGAACTTACCTGAGGCCCTGCCTTCAGAGCCACGCCCCTCTCGGGAACACAATGTCCTGATCAGGGAAAATGATATCGGACCAGAGTACGCATCCGGCGTGGGCCGCCTTGTCGGTTTGATTTGAATGTGGCCGATTGTCCTTATGGACGTATATAAGGACAATTGCCGGCCAGATGTGAGCCGGCTAGACATCATCGAACTTGGTCGGCGGCGCGAATTTACGGATGCGGCGCGGCTGCGGATTGTCGAGGAAAGCTACTCAGCTCCGCGACTTGGGTCGGCGACGGCGCGCAAATACGGGCTTTCGCGCTCGCTGTTGAATACGTGGCGGCGCGCATATCGGGAAGGTCGGCTTGCCGGCAGTGATTTTGATGGCTGTGTGCCTGCGCTTGTCGTGCCGGAGTCGCCCGTGCCGACGCCTGTCTCGCCAAGTTTGTCGGCGGACGGGCGCATGGAGGTACTTAGCGCAAATGGGCGTCGCGTCATTGTCGACCGCAATGTCGACGTCGATGCCTTGCTGCGCATCATCCAGGGTCTTGAGGCTCTGCGATGATCCCGATTCCGGCAGGCGTTCGGGTTTGGCTGGCGACGGGCTACACGGACATGCGGTGCGGATTCCCGTCGCTGGCACTGCGTGTGCGGGAGGTGCTGAAGCATGATCCTGTGGCGGTCATCTGTTCTGCTTCCGAGGCCGCCGCGGCGATCTGATAAAATTGATCTGGCATGATGGTCAGGGGGCCTGCCTGTTCACGAAAAAATTGGAACGAGGAAAGTATCGCTGGCGTGCGGCACGCGTACCTATTCGGGTTTTGGTCAGCTTCTGCCGCTCTGCCTAATCAATCCGACTTTCACGGCCTTCCAAGAGGCAGGAACGTTCCGCTGACGGCAAATCCCTCGCGCATGATCATGGACGGCGGTGATTGTAGATCGTTCACGGCGGCAATAAATTTCCTCGATTGCGCGCGCGACTGCAGCGTGCTGTGCTAAAGCATCTGTCTTAAAAACGGAGGCATAGTTGGCGCGGACACTTATAAGGCCAGGTGGGCGAAGCGAACGTATTCAGATCACGGTCCACAAGGCCGTTCGAGAGCTGATGGACGAACAGCATGGTGAGGAACTCACAGTCGCGCTCATTGCAGCGCGTGCCGACGTCCCACCCTCCACCATTTACCGGCGTTGGGGGTCGCTTCAGCAGCTCCTGGAAGACGTGGCGAGGGAGCGATTTTTGCCTGACAGTATCCCCACTGACACGGGAAGCTTGCGAGGTGATCTCGAAGTTTGGTTGGAACAGCTGGTTGACGATATCTCTTCTGGTCCGGGACACGCACTTTTCCGCGAACGCATCAACAACGTGGGCTTAGCGCAAACGGCCGCGGGATATGTGTATCAGAACCTAGCCTGCTTTGCGGCCCGATGCGCCAGGAGAGACGAGCCCGTTCCGGTACCCGACCGACTGATGGACTTGATCTTCGCGCCAATCGTATACCGTATCTTTTTCACCGGCCAGTCTATTACCAAGGACTATCAGTTAGAGCTGATCGGCAATGGGCTCAATTCGCCGGGCGTTATGCTCCCTTTCAACAGCCAGCCTTCAATTAGGGATTATGTCCTCTACGAGAACGATGCTCAGTAGTTAACAAGCAATTGGCCCTCGCCTTCTCCGAACCGCGGCTGGACTCCGAGCAGTGCGGCAGTCCTGCTAATGATCTCCTTCGCCATGGGGGCGGCGGTATAGGCAGCAAGCCGGCCGCCTTTTTCACCGGTGAGGGGAGCGTCGATGACCGTGAGAACGACATAGCGAGGCCTGTCGATTGGGAAGCCCGCCAGGAATGCATTGAAGTTCAGATGAGCGGCATACCGGCCGTTGATAACCTTGTCGGCTGTACCTGTCTTTCCCCCGACGTTGAAGCCAGGGACTTGAGCGCTGCGACCCGACCCCTTTACGCCGTTCCAGTGAAAAAGAAACCGCATATTCGCACTGGTGGAAGGCTTGATAACCTGAACCGCTGTGGCATCGGCTTCGGCCGCCGTTCTGGGGAGGAAGGTGGGCTCAATGAGTTTTCCACCATTGATCAGAGCAGCTCCGGCGACCGCGGTTTGAAGAGGCGTCGTCGCCACGCCATGTCCGAACGAGATCGTCGCCTGATTGATCTTCCTCCATGGACGCGGTTGCGTCGGTGTCGCTACCTCAGGCAGCTCGGTGGTCATTTTCGACAAGAGACCGAGCTTCGTCAGAAAAGCCTGATGGTCCGGGAGTTCCACTTTGGCGGCGATCGTCGCGGTCCCGATATTGGAGGAATACTGGAACACCTCAGGCACAGTAAGAGCACGTCCTTGGCCATGGTCGTCGTGGATCGTGAATCCTGCAAGCCGATATGGTTTGCTGGCATCCACTACGCTGTTCAGCGTGATCTTATCCAGATCCAGACCCATGGCGAGGGTGAAGCTCTTGAACGTCGAACCCATCTCAAAGGTGGCGTTGCTCATTCGATTGAACCAACCCTTTTCGTATTCTTTGTCAACGCTTCCGTCCGGCAAGGTGCGGGAGGGTTCGTTAGGATTGAAGTCGGGGACGGACACCATTGCAAGAACTTCACCCGTCGCAACATCCAGGATCACCGCGCCGGCTGCCTCGGCCTGATAAGCCACTTTGGAATCAGCCACGATTTCGTGAACGATGTTCTGGACGCGTAGGTCGATCGACAGACGTATGGGCGAGAGCGGCACGTCGGTTGTCAACCCTGCTGCTCGCAAGGCAGAGAGACCCTGCTGGTCAATATAACGCTCCATCCCCGCCAACCCCTGGTTATCGATGTTGACATAGCCCAGGATATGAGCCGCGGTCGGACCGCCGGGATAGAACCGTCGCTTTTCGGGACGAAAGCCAATCCCTGGAACTCCTAACTTCATAATGCCGGCTTGCTGCCTTGGTGTAAGTTGGCGCCTAAGCCACTGAAAGCCGCTTTTCGACATGAGCTTCCTATGGGTTTCCGCCCAGTCCAACTCAGGAATGACACTAGCAAGCTTCTCAACGGCTTCATCCACATCGACGATGCGGCGCGGTTCAGCGTAAAGCGAGACCATGTTGAGATCGGTCGCAAGCAGCTCACCATTGCGATCAAAAATATCGGGACGGGAAGCAGCGTGGCTGCCATTGTTGCCGATGCTTGCCGTCATAAGGTCCTCCTTGGCCATCCCATACTGAACAAGCCGAGCGCCAATAACTGCGTATGTGCAGAGGAAGAAGCCGATCAGCACGACCAGGCGTTGACGAGCCTGCGAGGTGCGGCGCTTTCGTGCGCCAACTAAACTTTTGCTGCCAGACTTTACCAGCGCAAAATGCGCCTTGCTCCGTAGAGCATGGAGTCGAGGAAGCGTGACCATCCAGTTGTCCCTACTAAAAACGCGAAGTCTAAGCCACCGCTCGTCGCCGTACGGAGGTCAAAAAACCGCAACCATTGTTAATGCGATGTGTGTAGCGTTAGATGCTTTCTAAGCTCTTAATGCACTTTGTGTTGCATTAGCAAGCTCGCGGTTCTATGGCCATGTCTGGCGGCCGACAGAGGCCACTTCATGAATGAGGCACTCCCTGTTGAGACTGATCGGCTATTTGTTTTCCACACTGTGTATTGTCATGCTGATTGCCGGCGCTGTGATGGCTATCGCGGTATCGCCCATCAGCGACAGTCTCCCCGATTACCACGCCCTGGAGAACTACGCGCCGCCGCTCAAGTCTCGGATGTATGCCGCCAATGGAGAGGTCATAGGCGAATTCGCTACGGAGCCTCGCCTCTTCATTCCGATTCAGGCTGTCCCCAAGCAGGTAGTCGCTGCCTTCGTTTCCGCCGAGGATAAAGGCTTCTTCGAACACTCCGGTCTGGATTTCAGGGGGCTTGCGAGGGCAATCCTCGTAAACCTAATGAACCTGGGAAGTGAGCGCCGCATGGTAGGAGCATCTACCATCACGCAGCAGGTAGCGAAGAACCTGCTGCTGACTTCTGACCAGACGTTTGCTCGTAAGGCGAAAGAGGCGCTTCTCTCTCTGCGCATCGAGAGCACCTTCACGAAGGATCAGATCCTTGAACTCTATCTGAACCAGATTTTCTTCGGGCAGCGCTCCTATGGGATCGCACAGGCGGCATTGACCTACTTCGGGAAAGCCGTCAGCGATCTCTCAATCCCAGACGCCGCGTACTTGGCCGCGCTCCCGAAGGGACCAGCCAACTATAACCCCTTTGTCTACCCCGATGCAGCTATTGAACGGAGAAACTGGGTCATCGACCGCATGGTCGAGAATGGCTATGTCGATGCGGAGCTTGGGAAGTCGAGAAGAGCAAATCCCTTGGCGTAGCCCAGCCACAAGCGGCAACGCGCTTTGCTGAGGCCGGTTACTTCATTGATGAAGCCCGCAGGACGATACTCAAGCAATTCGGCGAAAAAGTCCTCTATGAGGGTGGGCTCGCGATAAGGACCACCCTCGATCCTGCCCTCCAGAGGGAGGGGCGACGCGCTCTCCAAGACGCCCTCGTAGCATATGATGAACGGCGCGGCTATCGTGGGCCTCTCCGCCACATCGGTCAAAATTCGTCCGGGTCGGCCGATCCGGCGAAGCTTGACCTCGATCTGGGAGTGCCAGGCTGGAGGACCGCTGAGGTCACCGCAGTAGACAACTATGGTGTCGAGATCGAGCTACTAAACCCGGATGAACAGCATGCGCGCCTGGCACTAGATGGCATGCGGTGGGCATCGGGTAAGAAGAAACCAGCCGACTTTCTTCGAACCGGAGACATCATTATAGTCGAAAAGCAGAGTTCGGGGGACTATCGGTTGCGACAGCTTCCGGAAGTCCAAGGTGCGCTTGTGGCGATGCAGCCGCAGACCGGACGTGTAGTGGCTATGATCGGTGGGTTCTCCTACGGCCAATCACAATTCAATCGAGCAACGCAGGCATTCCGCCAGCCAGGCTCAACCTTCAAGCCTGTCGTCTATGCGGCCGCGCTCGACAACGGCTTCTCGCCTGCCACCGTCATCCGCGATGAACCTGTGGAGTTCCACTTAGGCAATCAAACTTGGTCGCCGAAAAACGATGCGGACGAGTACGCTGGCCCAGTTATCCTCCGGTACGGGATCGAGCGCTCCCGAAACGTGATGGCGGCGAAGCTGGCATCCGCTGTGGGAATGGACACGGTCATGGAATATGCCGAACGCTTGGGGGTCTACGACCATCGGAGTCCTGTTCTTTCAATGTCTCTCGGCTCTGCGGAAACCACGCTGATGAGGATGGTGACGGCGTACTCGGTATTTGCCAATGGCGGGATGCAGATCACTCCAAGCCTCATCGACCGCACACAAGATCGCGCGGGCAAGACGATCTTCCGGCAAGACCAGCGGCAATGCATCAACTGCAATGGCGATGCCTCGATTGCAGAGGAAGAGCCCCAGCTTAACGATACTCGCACACGGGTGTTGGACCCGATGACGACATATCAGATCACGGCAATGATGGAGAGCGTCGCGAAGACGGTACGGCCTCGAGAAGAGTGAAACTTGGCCGACCTGTCGCAGGAAAGACCGGAACGACGAACGAAAACAATGATGCTTGGTTCGTTGGCTTTACCCCTGACCTCGTGACCGGCGTCTACATCGGCTTCGACACTCCGAAGAGCTTGGGCAGAGCAGGAAGCGGGAGCGGATTGGCTGCCCCGGTTTTCAATGAGTTCATGAATGCGGCCTTGGCCAATGTACCAGTCTCCCAATTTCACATGCCGGAAGGAATGACTGAATATCGCATCAGCCTCCATACCGGGAGCTGGCGTCGGCTGATGACCGTAACGCAATAACGGAAGCTTTCAAGCCCGGTACAGGACCATCTGCGGCATTCGCGACCATACAAGACGAAGGCACCCCAAGCGAAGTCAGTCCTATGGCGAGAAGGGCCATCGAGAATGGAGCGGCGGGACTTTATTGAATACTGAAGAAGCTGGGAAATGACCGCAGCTGTTGCTCGTACAGATGACGCTTCTGGCGCAAAGCAAACGACGCCTGTCGGCTCCTCAGCTGCCGCGTCAGATCGTGTCAACAGTGTGTCACCGTGATGAAAACCTGTAGCGAACAAATTCTTCTTGAACACCTGCGGCTCCGGACGCGATGATGGCAGCGCCAAGAAAGATCCTGCTGCGGCCACGAGCGCTGCCGCGTTGCCGAAAGCTATGTGGCAATCAATCGCCTGAATGCGCTGGTGCGTATTGGCGCTATGTCTTTCAAAAAAATAGGCGGAGAGAGTGCATGCAAAAGGAATCGATCGGCATCATCGGGCTGGGCCGCATGGGAAAAGCCATGGCTGAACGCCTTTCGTCTGAAGGCTTCATCGTTACTGGATGGACCAGACGTGGCATCGGCGCCGATGAGGCTTCAAGCCTCAACATCCGCGCAGCTGCCACAATCACAGAACTTGCCGCCGCCTCGGACATTATCATCACGTCGCTCATGGATGACGCGTCGGTCTCGCAGATGCTGACTGCGCTGTGCAACGAGCCCCTTGAAAAGCGCTTGATCGTGGAAACCAGCACGGTCAGCCCGGAAACCCTGCGGGGGCATATGGCAGCAATTGCGGCGTCAGGCGCCTCGGCGCTCGATGCACCGATTTCCGGGGGGCCGTCGCAGGTCCGGGCCGGCGCAATCGGCATGTATATCGGGGGAACGGATGCCGATTATCAGCGCTTCAGGCCGGTGGCGGAGGTTCTTTCTAATCGGATCGTTCATGTTGGACCCCTAGGCCATGGCGTTGCCGCCAAGCTCGTCAACAACATGATGCTGATGGGTTTCTGGCAAACGTTGAAGGAAGCGCTGACGTTGGGAAGAACCGTAGGCTTGAGCGGCGAAACAATACTTTCGATTTTGGAGGGAAGCCCGGCAGCCACGCCTTCGTTCAAGGCCCGTCTGCCGGTGATCCGCGGTGAAAACAAGGCCGTTGGCTTTGCCATGTCGGGTGTCGTCAAAGATGCGCGCGTGATTGTAACCCTCGCAGAGCAAGTCGGTGTGCCGATTCCCGCCATCACGGCAAGCTTGGCGAGTTTCGCCGAAGCAGAGGGATGGGGCTATGGCGATGCCGATCTTGCCACCATGGTTCGTCTTGTTGCAGAGGACATAACGCCACCGGGTCGATTGACCTAGCGACCGGTCCCGTCCGGAATGTCACGGAAATAACCTTAGAGGGTGGATCATGCGGCTGGAGTGACAAACCACTCCCAGCAGCCGCGCCGCGACCTTTTTCGAGGATGCAGCGCTTGATCTGCATGACGCATAAGCACCTGCAAGTCTCGACCGCCCCAGGGATAGAGGCTGATCCCCACATTTGCGCCGCTCCTGGCGATTGCCCGCCTGAAAGTCAAAAGGGACCGGGAGAGCTTCATTGATACGTCTGCAGTTGGCTTTGACTTCTGTCGCACCAGCATCCAAACGTGACAGGAGCACCGCGAACTCAAGGCAAAGACGCGTGGCTGCTCTTTCCGCCGCCCTTTTCGCCAAACCTGAACCCGATCGGAGGATCTTCGCAAAACTCAAGGCACTCTTGAGAAAGCGCGCGGCGCGCAACTTCGATTCCATCACCAGCGCGCTCGGCGACATCGTCAGCCGTTTCTCCGTGTCAATGCCAAAACTTCTTCAAAGCTGCCGGCTAGGCAAATCCGATCCGGCGGCACTCACGAAGCTTCTCGATTTCACGCGGCCGCCCTGGATCTTGGTTCAGGCCGCAAGCGTCATCAGGAAGGCGCGTCTCCCCTGCATCGTCGAGGGGGTCTCCAGAGTCCACAATGCCAACGCCGTCCTAGATGCCGGCTCAATCGGCTTCCAGGGCTCCAAATACAGCGGCCGCACCATCGACCGCGCTCGCCTGCTCTGGAAACCCTGGAGCCCATCCGTGAAGCTGTCGGCAACACATCACCATCATCTTCGATTTCGGCATCCGCCGCGGCAGCGACATCGCCGTTGCATTGGGAGCGGATGCCGTGGCGCTCGGCCGGATCGTTGCCTAGGGGCTTGCGGCCAATGACGTATAGGACGTCAAGCGGGAATTCTTGGCGAGAGTTGGACATCGCGGTCGTTCATCTGTAACAGAACTTGCCTTGCATGTGCTGGCACCGAGGGCACCCGCCCTGTAGCATTGATCTGAATAAATGGCGCCCATTTCTTCAGTTTCGTGCGATAAATACCCGACAAAATTATCTGGATCGCGGGCAGAAGCCCTTCCATGACTTACCTTCTGTCAAACTGGCATGAGATAGTTCAATAAGCAGTACGAGGCGCTCAGCCGTCGTTCGAGACCGCGATATTCAGGTCCAGAAGTGCCTGTCGCTTTTCATGGCGGATGACGTCGATCGCGCGCTCGAGTGCCGCGGGTAGGTCTCGACCGTGCTCGACCCGTTCGGTGTAGGCGCGACTTGCGGCTGCGATCTGAAGGTAGTTCGGCGAGGGTTCCAGCGAAACAAGCGGCATCCTGTTCGCTTTGACTGCAGCGCCCTCCGGATAACTATTGACGACGGAACGGCGCACCGCGTTCCATATGCCGTTGTTTTTCACGATCGTCAGAACCGGGAGCTCCAGCGCCTCGGCGATCTGATGGCATGCGACCGGATTGGCAAACATGTAGGAACCGTCGCCGATGCAGGCGATGCAGAGCCGGTTGCGGTCGGCGAGTTGGGCTCCAAGCGCGGCAGGCAGCGCCCATCCGAGCCCACCGGAATGCGGGTTGTTGAAGATGCGGTTGGGTCCGTTCACCTTCATCGCCTCCGCTACGACGCCGAGCTCCGAAAAGATCACCGCCCGATCGTCGATTGCTTCTGAAATGCAGCGGCTCATCCAATTGGCGGTCATCGGGTTGTCGCAGCCCACCGCCGCCAGCGCAGCAGCTCGTTCTACGCGCTGCTGCGCCTGCGCGGCAATCTCCCTCCGCCGCTCCTCGGTATTGTCCGCCAACGGCCGGACCGCCTCGCGAAGCGCGACCATGCCCGCAGCCGGATCGCTTACGATCGCGAGATCGCTGCGATGACCACGGATTGGCATGCGCTGGAAATGCGGATCAGGGCCTATCTGAATCATACGCGTATTGCCGTCCGGGCGGTGGAGCGACTCCATCCACGGGATGGCGCTGTCGACTACCAGCACGACGTCCGCCTCTTCGAGTGGCGCCTTAACGTCATAACCGAGAAACATCGGGTGCTCCGACGGCATCACGTTTCGGACCATGTAGGGCTCGGCGACAGGGATGGCGAACTCCTCTGCAAATCGAAGGATTTCCGCAGCCGCCCTTCCGTCGGGACCACTGCGCTGGCAGATGACGAGCGGCGCGCGAGCCGCGGCAAGCCAGGCAGCAGCCGTTCGGATCGCCTCCGGGTCGGGATAGGCGATCGACGATACCGCTTGCGGAGAGACCGGTTGCCCGGCAGTAGGTGGAACGGTGTCCATTAAAGGCTCTCGCGGGAGGCTGACGTAGACCGGCCCGCGAGGCTCGCTCAACGCAAGGCGCGTCGCGCGGGTCGCAAGGATCTCACCCTGCTCCGGGTAGCGCATCTCATAGTGAAATTTGGTGACGTCGCTTACCATTGAGGATTGGTCGTACATCTCCTGCCCATACTGAATGGGCGTCACCCGGGCTCCGCGACGGCCGCTTTCGGTGATCGGCGTGCGCCCTGAAAGTACGACAACGGGAACATTATCGCTCGCCGCGTTGATCACGCCCATGACGGCGTTTGCGAGCCCGACATTGACATGCACCATCGTCGCCTGTGGCTTGCCTGTCACGAGATAATAGCCGTGAGCCATGGCAACGCTCGCGGTCTCGTGTGGGACCGTGATCGGCTTGGGAACGGTACCTTCGTCCAGCAATACAAAGGCCTCAATGATGGGTGGGAAATCGGTGCCTGCATTGGCGAAGATGTAATCAATGCCATTGCGCTTCAGTCCCAACAGCAGGGATTCCGCCCCCGTCACCACAGTTTTAGCCTCAGTTCCTTCGGTTTTCACGTTCATGAGGTTCCCCAAGCATTGAAATGGCCTGCGGCGCGACTGGCTGTCTCGACCAAACTCGCGCCCGTCAAAAATGCACTTGTAAAATGTCAAAATGCAAGAGATGATCTAAAAATAATCTCTCTTATTGAGATTTTATATCGGCCCCTGGCCGATGGAAGGAAATAAGCGGAGGAGAACGACATGAAGCATCAGCTCTTTGCGACCGCCCTCGCGGCCGGTCTTGCCGTCATCAGCAGTGCATCAGCCCAAACCGTGGGCATCGCCACCTCAAATCCCGGTTCCATCTTCCACAACATCGGAACCGCCGTCGCGAAAGCCGCAAACGATTCTGGTCTCAATGCGACGATTCAGCCGGCAACCAGCCCAAACCAGTACATGCCGCTGGTCAACCAAAACGACGTCGAATTCGGTGTCGGCAATCTGGAGGAGTTCAACAATGCCCTGAAGGGCGAGGCGTGGTTCAAGGGCAGCGTCAACGAAAACCTTCGTATCGTCGGGCTCATCATGCCGATCAAGGAAGCGATCTTCGTGCGGGCCGACGGCGACATAAAGACGATCGCAGACCTCAAGGGCAAGCCGATGGTCGACGGATATACGGCGCAGCAGACCATCCTGCCGCAACTTGATGCAATTTATGCCACCGGCGGGCTAAGTCGTACTGACATGCAGCCGGTCCCGGTTCCAAGTGTCGTGGCGGGTGCGGACGCCTTCATTTCGGGCCAGAGCGTTGGCTTCATTTTCGCTCATGGCGCAGGCAAAGTGCGGGAAGCAGACGCGTCGGTAGGGGGATTGCGGGCGCTGACCATTCCCGACACGGAAGAAGCCAAGGCCGCGATCAAGAAGCACTGGAAGTCGGGATATGTCGTCAAGATGGAGCCTGGGCCTGCAGCGCCCGGCGTTCTAGAGCCGGGAACATACATTGCGTATCCCCAGCTTGTGTTTACGAACGCCGCCGCCGCCGATGAGGCGGTCTACAAGATGACCAAGATCCTTTACGAAAGCAAAAACACGATGAAGGCGGCTTTTCCGCCTTTCGGCGAGTTTGAGCCAAAGGACATGGTGGGTGAAACAGCCCCCGGCGAATATCATCCCGGAGCCATCCGTTTCTATAAGGAAGTCGGCCTATGGAAGAAGTGACGGCCATGGAAGCGGAGCGCGCCGAGCGGCGGCGTTCCGGAATTCCGGCACATGTTTGGAAGCCGGTTGCGGCAACACTCGCAGTAGCCATAACGCTAGTAGCCCTGCTGTGGTCGGCTAACGTGCCTCGCATGCTGGGGATGTCATATTATCCCCAGCAATTCCTGGCGGTAATCGTGGCTCTCGCCCTGCCGCTTGCACTGATGATGTTCACCGTCCGCCGAGAAAGGCGCACGACCGCTTTGCCGTGGTATGACGCTGTCGCCGCTGTCTTGGCCTGTCTTTCCTGCGCCTATATCGCATGGAATTATGCAGCGGGCGTCAACCAGGTCTTCATGCGCCCGGCAAGCGTATGGGTGCCTGGGGTCATCCTTCTCGTCGTGCTCGTGGAGGGCCTACGCCGGACCACCGGCTGGTCCCTCGTGATCATCATGCTAGTCTTTCTGGCGTACGGCTTGTTCGGAAACCTTGTCCCTGGACGACTGGCCGGTAGACCGCAGAACTGGCAGACGCTTTCCGGATATATGGCCTACGACGCCAACGGGATTTTCGGCCAGTCTCTCGAGGTCGCCACCGCGATCGTGGTTGCCTTCATCTTCTTTGGAGCTCTGCTCGGTGTCACTGGGGGCGCCAAATTCTTCACCGATGCGTCCCTGTTGACCATGGGCCGCTTCCGGGGAGGTTCGATGAAGATCGCGGTGGTCTCCTCCGCCCTCTTCGGTTCCATCTCTGGCTCCGCGGTCGCAAACGTTGTCGCGACAGGCGTGGTCACGATCCCTATGATCATCCGCGACAAGTATCCAGCCGCAAAAGCGGCTGCCATAGAAGCCGTTTCATCGACCGGCGGACAATTGATGCCGCCCGTCATGGGTGCCGCCGCCTTCATCATGGCGGAGTTCCTGCAGATACCATACGCGGATGTCGCATTGGCTGCGCTGGTGCCTTCGCTTCTGTTTTATGGTGCGCTGTTCATCCAGGCGGATCTTGAGGCCGCGAAGATGGGAATCAAGGGCGCTCCTGAGGACGAAATCCCGAGCAAGCGTACGGTGGTTGGCGGGCTCCACTTCCTGATCGCTTTCGGGCTGATGATTTACGCCCTTTTCTGGATGAATTGGCAGCCGGAGCGAGCAGCTATGCTAGCATGCCTTTCCGCTGTGGTAACCGCCTTCTTGTTCGGCTACGACGGCATGCGAGCCTCTTTGCGCAGTCTCCTCGGCACCTTTGTCGAAACTGGGGAATCCGTTGTCGAGATCATTGTCATCTCGGCAGCCTCCGGCATCGTCATCGGGATCATGAACATCAGCGGACTAAGCTTCAACCTGACCTACTGGCTCGTGCAATTCGGCGGAGGGAGCTCAACCGTTCTGCTGCTGATGTCGGCCTTCGTCTGCTTCATCCTCGGCCTCGGACTTCCGACCCTGGCGGTCTATTTGCTTCTGGCATCACTTGTGGCTCCCGCAATGGTGGAGACGGGCATCAACCCGATGGCGGCACATCTGTTCGTGCTCTACTACGGCATGCTCTCGATGATCACACCGCCAATCGCGCTGGCTTCATTTGCCGCGGCGACGATAGCTCGGTGTGATCCAAATGAAGCGGGATGGGAATCCGTACGCTTCGGCTGGTCCGCCTTCTTCATACCCTTCATGTTCGTTTACTCGCCGACGCTCCTGTTGATTGGAGATCCCGTTGACATCATTTGGGCAATCACGGCCGCAAGCTTTGGGATCTGGCTGGTGTCTGCGGCGCTGTCGGGTTACTTCGTCAACCGTCTGTCGCCGCTTCTGCGAAGCTTGTTCGCTGCCTTCGGTCTCCTCAGCCTTATTCCAGCAGATGCGTTTCAGGGCGCAGTCTATACAGATGCAGTTGGCCTAGTAGGCGGCATCGGAGCAATGGTCTATGCTTACATGAGTGGACGAAATCTAGCGGAGCGTCCAGGAACTTGACTGAGAACGCCGTGAACAGTTTGGAACGCCTGCAGGCTGTTCTGGAGGTCTTCAGCGAAGATCGTCTCGAATGGACGCCGGAAGAAATGATGGAGGTGTTGGGCTACAGCCGCCCAACCCTCTATCGCTATCTCAAGATTCTAAAAAAGGCCGGACTCCTTACCTCAATGCCAAATACGGGCTTTACGCTCGGGCCAAAGATCGTCGAACTGGACTATTTACTAAGGAAGTCCGACGCGCTGATCCTAAATGGCGCGCCATATCTTAATAATCTCATCTTACGATACAATTGCACTGCCCTCCTTGTTCGTTGGTATGGCGAGAAAATCCTCTGCGTTGACTCGCGCAGTTCGGTGAAAAATCCCATCAGCTCCTATCCACGCGGTCGCCCCATGCCCTTAAGCCGCGGTGCGATCGGACGGTCAATCATGGCCTTTCTCCCGAAGCGACATCTAGTACCGCTTGTGGAAAGGGCGATGGAAGACATGACGGCGGTAGGCTTGGGAAATACCATAGAAGATGTCCTAGAAAGCCTGAAGCGCGTAAGGAAGGCGGGTTTTGCGGTAGCTTATGGCGAGGTAACGCCTGGTGTGGTGGGAATAGCCGCCCCGATCTTCGACGCCGGCCAGAGCCCGATCGCCAGCCTCTGTGCCACGATCTCCGGAAGTCTCGTCAATGGCACGACGATTGATGAGATCGGCGAACAGGTACGCTTCGCCGCAAGTGCCATCAGCGCGGCCCTCGCGTCTCGCAGACATCAATCTGAGTGATCAAAATCTCACGATGAGAGAAAATGAGTTGACATGGTCTCGCCGTGACAGCATCTTGTTCAGAGGGAAGATGGACGGCGAGGTCCGCATCTGCACGGTTCGCTCTCCGGTCACGAGCGGGGAAATCCGTCTTCAACAGGAGGCCGCGCATGAAAAAGATCGACATTTTCAACCACATCTGGCCGAAGCCCTTCTTCGACGCACTGATCGACCATATCGGCACGATGACAGACATCACCATGCGCTCGGGTGCAGTCCCGATGATGACAGAGCTGGACCGACGTTTCGAAGTTATGGATATGTTCGGTGAGGACTACCAGCAGGTCCTGTCGCTCGCCTCGCCTCCGCTCGAAAAGCTCGCTGGGCCGGAAAAGGCGCTTGATCTCAGTCGCATCGGCTCGGATTCCATGGCCGAACTCTGCCTGAAATACCCGGAACGCTTCCCGGCCTTCATCGGCACCGCGGCGCTTAACAATCCAGACGCAGCCGTTGCCGAGGCCGAGCGCGCGGTCGAAGAACTCGGAGCAGTCGGCATGCAGATCTTCACCAATGTCGCCGGCAAGCCGCTGGACCTGCCGGAATACGGGCCTTTTTTCGAGTACATGGCCTCCGTCGGCAAGCCGGTCTGGTTGCACCCGGCGCGTAGCGAAAACTTCCCGGATTATCTCACTGAGAAACGTTCCGAGTACGAGATTTGGTGGACCTTCGGTTGGCCCTACGAGACCTCTGCGGCGATGGCGCGCATGGTCTTCTCCGGCCTTTTCGACAAATATCCCGGCCTCAAGGTCATCACCCATCACGCCGGTGGCATGATCCCATTCTTCGAAGGTCGCGTCGGACCCGGCTGGGACCAAATGGGTAAGCGCACGACCGATCGCGACCTCGCTGCCGTCCGTCGCTCGCTCAAGCGGCCGCATCTCGAATATTTCAAGGACTTCTACGCCGATACGGCAAGCTTCGGCTCCCGCATGGCGATTAAGCACGCGATCGAGTTCTTCGGTGAGGACAACGTGCTCTTTGCCTCCGACGCCCCCTTCGATCCGGAAGGCGGCCCAATGTACATCCGCGAGACGATCCGCATCCTTGAGGAACTTGAGGTCTCGGAAAAGGTGCGGCGCAAGCTCTTTCAAGACAACGCTGCAACGCTCCTTGGCCTGACAGTATGAGGACTACAGCAATGAACTATGGTCACGTCAACTTGGTCGACGGTATATGGCTTAAAGGGACGCAGGGTCATTATGTCAGCGTCAACCCGGCAAATCGCTCTCCCGTCGGTGACGTACTTGGTCCGGATGGGCATGTCGCGGAGCAGGCGGTCGCGGCAGCAGTTAGAGAGTTCCGCCGGGGCCAATGGGTGCGCAACCCGCGGCTGCGGGCCGCAACTCTGAATGCGATGGCAGACGCTGCCGCCACTGTTTCAGACGATCTAGTTGATCTCCTCATAAGCGAGAACGGCAAGCTCCGAGCCGAGGCAATCGGGGAGGTGATGGCCTCCATCTCCGAACTTCGCTACTATGCCGGCCTTGCCCGCGACATATTCGGTAGGGCTTTCTCCGGGCAGCCCGGTCAGATGTCCCTGATTGAGAAGGAGCCTGCGGGAGTTTGCGCTATAATCACGCCTTGGAACGCGCCACTGACGCTTCTCGTGCGCTCGCTCGGGCCGGCATTGGCGGCCGGGTGTACGGTCATCGTAAAGCCCCACCGGGCGACAACCGTCGTTAGCAACCTCTTCATGCGGAGCATTACCTCTGTACCCAATCTTCCAACTGGTGTCCTCCAGTCATTGAACGATCCGGATGACTGGGTGGGGGCCTGGCTCGTGAACCATGAAGATGTCCGGGTCATTTCGTTCACCGGTTCCACCGCAACCGGAGCAAAGATTGCCACCTCTGCTGGGCCCCGCTTTAAGAAGCTGTCCCTTGAACTCGGAGGCAAAGCCCCGGCCGTTGTGATGGCAGACGCCGATCTCGATCGGGCAGCGCGCGAGGTCGCTAAGGGCATCACTGTACTCTCCGGCCAGATGTGCGTTTGCGTCTCCCGTGTGCTTGTCGAACGGTCTATCGCCGATGAGTTTCAGCACCGCCTCAAGATCACGCTCTCCGAAATCAAGCCTGGTCCGGGACATCTTCCAGAATCCACTATGGGCGCGATGTTTGACGATAGTGCGGTGGAACGCCATCTGGCTAACCAGCAGGCAGCGGTCGCTCATCTCGATATGGAAATCCTTCTTGCAGGCAAGGATCTTCGCGGTGACACCGGCGGCTGTTTTGTCACTCCTGCTTTGTTTTCGAGCCGCACAACGGACCACCCACTGATACAGAACGAGCTCTTCACGCCAATGGCCTCGTTTGAAATTTTCGATAGCCCTGAAGAAGCCGTGTCACTTGCGAACGCATCTGATTTCGGGCTCGCGGCGAGCGTCCATAGCGCAGACCACAATTGCGCACGCTGGGTTGCTAGCCGAATCGACAGCGGAACGGTTTGGATCAACTGCCACAACCGACTGTTCGTCGAGACAGAAACCGGAGGTTACAAGTCTTCAGGTATGGGCCGGTTGCACGGCGTCGAGGCTCTCCTCGATTTTCAGGAGACCAAGCACATCTATTTCGAGAACGACTACGAAACAAGACCACAATGAAGCGTTATGACGTCATCATCGTCGGCGGCGGCCCTGTCGGCATAGGCTTAGCGATCGACCTCGGCCAGCGAGGCCTGAAGGTTCTCGTTCTTGAGAAATATGCGACCCCTCAGCTCGTTCCAAAGGGACAAAATCTGACTGGCCGCACAATGGAGATCGCCGCCAGTTGGGGCGTTGACAAGCGCCTTCGCGCCTTGCGCACGACCGATCGTTCGAAGAATACGGGCGGCTTGGTCAGTTGGGGAACGCTACTGTCAGGACATCACTACGAGTGGCTGAACCGGGGCCTCGTATCGCAATATTATGATGAACCGAATGAACGATTGCCGCAGTACCAGACCGAGGCAGCTTTGCGCGCCCGCGTAGCGGAACTCTCCTGTGTGACGGTTCTCTATGGCGTCGAGTACAAGAGCGTTGAGCAGGATCACGCCGGGTGCCGCGTGATGGCAGTTTGCAAGGATGACAAGGCGGAACAACATTTCGCGGCCAGCTATGTTGTCGGCTGCGATGGGAGCCGATCCAGCTTGCGCGAAGATGCTGGGATCACACAGACCGTTGACGACCACGATAAGAGAATGCTGTTAGCAGTGTTCCGGTCGATACAACTTGATGAAGTCCTGGGCGAGCATCGAACCTATTCGATCTTCAACAACCTGTCGCCCGAGCTGAAGGGGTACTGGCAGTTCCTCGGCCGCGTGGACGACCAACGGGAATGGTTTTTTCACGCGCCGGTTCAGATTGACCATGATTACAATGAAAAGGACGTTTCCGACCTACTCGCGGCGGTAGTCGGGAAGTCCATCGATGTCGAGCTGAGTTATCTAGGCTTCTGGGACCTTCGGTTTGCATTAGCAGATAGCTACCGCAACAAGCGGCTCCTGATCGCCGGCGATGCGGCTCACTCGCATCCGCCTTACGGCGGATATGGGATCAATTCCGGGCTTGAGGATGCCCGCAATCTCGGCTGGAAGCTGGAAGCCGTCGTCAAAGGATGGGCGTCTGAAAGCCTTCTGGACAGCTACGACTTCGAGCGTCGAAATGTCTTCAGTTCGACCATTCGCGACTTCATCCGCAAGTCGATTGAGAGCGATGCTGAGTTTCTCGAAAAATTTGATCCTGAGCAGGATGCCGACGCTTTCGCCGCTGAAATGGCGCGCCGGCGCGACTTCAGCTTTAAGGAGGTGGAGCAGTTTGCCCCTCACTATACCGGCTCACGCCTATCCTATGGAACTCAAGGCATACCCTCCGCTCTCGGCAGGCACCAGTTCACAGCCGTGCCAGGTTTCAAGCTGTCGCGGCATCCTGACCATGTCGATCCCGGACCCATCGAACCAGCTGGCGGATTTGTTCTGATTTGCGGCTCCCAGCTTGCCGAACCTCCTCCAGGCCTAGCGGCTCCGGTGCGTGTCGTCATCTCGCAAGCGCGCGAGATCAGAGCAAGGATCGTGCTCCTAAGGCCGGATGGATACGTCGCTCTGAATGAACCTGACGACAGGGCTGCTGACGCGCTCGAAGCGTACTTCCGGATGAACGGATACCGCCTATAGGTCTTAACGGAAAGCCTTCGATCCGAGGGGGAGTCAAGGCCATTATCATATGACATGGAGGATAGCCGCCGATGTGTCAGCAACCTAACCGGAGGAGGAGATCCCATGCACAGACATAAGAAGAACGAGATCCTGCAAAGCGTAAGCGCGGCGATGATCGTATTGGCTGCATCCATGGCAGCGGTTCCGGCATATGCGGCCTCGGCCGTTGGTGTGGTGTCAACGGAAGGTGGCAAGGTCAGCGGGGTCGAAACTGACGTTGCAGGCGTCGAGGTGTTCAAGGGCATTCCCTTTGCTGCGCCAACGGACGGCCAGAACCGGTTCAGGCCGCCTCAACCTGTGGTCCAATGGGAAGGCGTCCGGCCGGCGGACAACTGGGGCGACATGGCTCTTCAGGATCCCAATACCAATCCGACCGGAAAATTCTGGGGAGACGAGTTCTACTACGATCCCGCATTCCTGCCGAAGGCCAGCGAGAACGGGCTGAACCTCAACGTTTGGACGCCTGCCAAGATGCCAGGCGACAAGCTGCCCGTCTATGTCTGGATTCATGGCGGCGCCAACCACCACGGCTACGCGTCAGAAATGGAGTTCTATGCCTCGAAACTTGCGGCCAAAGGCATTGTCGTCGTGTCGATCCAATACCGCGTCGGCGCGCTCGGCTTCCTGACGCTGCCGGAACTTAACGCAGAAAGCCCGCAAAAGGTGTCGGGCAATTATGCCATCCTCGATCAGATCAAGGCGCTGCAATGGGTGCAAGACAACATCGCCGGGTTTGGCGGCGACCCCAGGAATGTAACGATCGGCGGCCAGTCGGCCGGCGCACGCAACTCCACTATGCTGCTGCGCTCGCCACTTGCGAGAGGTCTGTTCCACCGCGCGGTGATCCAGAGCGGCTTCACCGGCTTCCTGCCCTCTCCCATGAAGCCGCTCCGGGAAAGCGAGGAGGCGAATACAAAGGCGATTGAGCAGGTGTTCGGAAAGCCGATGAGCCTCGCCGACCTTCGCGCCATCCCGAGCGACGACTTCATCACCAAGACGGCCGCCGATGGTAAAACTCAGCTCTATGAGGCGCTCCATAAGGCGACCAATCTTCCCGCCGCGCACACAATCGATGGTTACGTGTTTCCCCAAGACTCTGCCGACCTTCTCAAGCCTCACGCCCTGGAAGGCTTGGACATCATGATTGGTGGCACCTCCGACGAATACACTTCACTGACCGGCGGTCCTGACAAAACCATGACGGATGCGGAGCTTGCTGAAGCAATGGGCAAAATCGGATATGATGAGGGTTGGAAGCAGGTTTACCGCCCGTCCGATCCGATAGAGGCCTACCGCATGAGTCTGAGGGCGAGGTCAGACTACAACCTGCAGGCCTATCTACTCTCCGCCCAGATCGCCAAGAAGCGTAATGACGACCTCAATATCTACGCCTTCTACTTCGACCACGCCCCCCCCGGCTCTGTTGCAAATATTACCGATGGCTGGGAGGGACCGATAGTCTCCGCCTTTAGGCAGCCTGCTGTTTGAGGTGTCGAGCGAGTAATGCTGTCGCCTCCGTCAGTGCGCTTGGTCCAATCCCGAAGGCGCGTTCAACAATGCGTGCTTCTCCACGGACGTCGCCCGTCAGGTTGAAAATAGCTGCCTGCCCCTTACGTAAGGCGCGCATGACCTCAAAACCTTTGATCGTCGCATAGGCGGTTTTCAACGTCTTGAACCCTCGCACCGGCTTGATCAGTTGCTTGAGCTTGCCATGATCGGCTTCGACGACATTATTCAGATATTTGACCTGCCGGTGCACGAGTTCCTCAGGGCATTTGCCTTCGGCCTTCAGTTCGGCAATAGCAACGCCATAGGTCGCAGCTTTGTCGGTATTGATGACAGTTGGCTTCTCCCAGTCCTTCAGGCCATTCAGGGCCTTGCCCAGAAAGCGCTTTGCCGCCTTGGCGTTGCGGGTCGGGGACAGATAAAAGTCGATCGTGTTGCCGAATTTATCGACCGCCCTATACAAATACGTCCATTGTCCACGGACTTTCACATAGGTTTCATCGACGCGCCAGCTCGTTGATTGTGGCCGACGCCAGTGCCAGCGCAGCCGCTTTTCGATCTCCGGCGCGTACTTTTGAACCCAACGATAAATCGTGGAATGATCAACGGGCACGCCCCGCTCGCCCATCATTTGCTCGAGATCACGGTAGCTGACGCCATAGCGGCAATACCATCGCACCCCCCAAAGGATAATCTCGCCCTCAAAATGACGCCATTTGAACTCGTTCATCAAAAGTCTCGCTGAATATCTTTGGCGCTCTTTCCGACATCAACGCGATTTTTGCAACAGAGCCTTCTGCGGCGTCGATCTCGTCGACGATCTCTCCCGCTACGGACGAATCGATTTGCCCAAGCACCTTACGGACTTCTGCCAGCGGCACACCTATATCTTCGACAGGATTTTCTCTCTGATCTATTCGGAAGATCCCAAGGTCCAAAAATCCCTTGCTATCTGGTCCGGAGCTCCTCACTTCGATGTGTCGTTCGCGAAGGTTCACCTATGATCGATCTGCGCTTGAAGGTCGACCCGCTCCCGATCGAGATCCCACTGGTCGTGCGACTGCTCGATGAACCCATCGACCGTCGAACCGAGCACGATGCCATCATTCTCGATATCGACGGCGATCGGCGCGAATACGAATACCACGGCTTCTCGCTGACAGTACATGCTCGACCGGACGAGAAGCTCGACGGCGATGTCCTGCTGGTTCTTCCCGGCCAAGCAAGTGCGCATCGTCTCATCCGGGCGAATTCGAACCACAACACCCTGCTGGTGACCGAGCAATGCGACCAGCTCTGTGTCATGTGCTCCCAGCCACCGAAGAAATATCACCTTGATCTATTCGATCACTTTGCCGTCGCGGCCTCTCTTGCTCCACAGGATGCAATGATTGGCATTTCTGGCGGTGAGCCGCTGCTCCACAAGGAGCGTCTGTTTCAGATGCTTTCGACTGTCACCGGCAGCCGGCCGGATCTTCGGTTTCACATCCTCACGAACGCGCAGCATTTCGAACCGCAGGATACCGAACGACTTGTCGAACTCGGGTGGGATCGGATCCTTTGGGGCGTGCCGCTCTATTCCGCCGATCCGGAGACGCATGACAAGATCGTCGGGAAGCCGGGCGCATTCGCTAACCTTGAGCGGGGGCTTGCGACACTGATGCGGGCAGGAGCCTCTGTCGAGCTTCGAACGGTCGTACTTCAACAGAACTGGGATGATCTCGTCGGAATTGCTAAGTTCATCGCGACTCGCCTGCCGTTTATCTCGGTGTGGGCGATCATGCAGCTCGAGCGGATCGGCTATGGCCGTATGAACTGGACATCATCCTTCAAGGACACGTCTGCGGACTTTGAGCAAGCAGCACGCGCGATCGATATCGTTACTGCCCGAGGGCTGGAGGCGTGGCTGTATAATTTCCCGCTCTGCTCGGTTCCTGACGAGTATCGCCGATACGCCCCCTCGACGATTTCCGACTGGAAACGAAAATATCTCGAATTTTGTGAAAGCTGCGGTGCTCGTGAAACTTGTGGCGGCTTTTTTCAATGGTATGATCAAAAAGAGGGGTTTACTGGGCTGGGGCCAATATGAAATCGCGAATATTCTTGATTCCCTCCTTTTTGGCGGCGGGATTCCTGCCGACCAAATCGGATTCAATGCCGGTTGCAGACGCAGGGTTGAAAAAGAACCCCGTTCCTTCCGTCCTAGAACGCCTTCGCCTCAATCACATTTTTACGCTCGCAGGCCATCGCTCGCATAGCTCCCATCGGTCGCATCGCTCTCACTCCAGTCACCGATCCAGCAGTGGAGGTGGCTATAGTTATGGCGGCTCGAGCTCTTCTACATACTCATCCCCGTCCTACACACCGCCGGCGAGATCCATCAACCCGACCATTCCCGCAGCACCTGTTGCGCCGAGCGTGCCTGCAAGCCCCGCCCCTCTCCTCAGCGCGCCTGCAACAACACCCACACCGGCGCCACTCAAACCGCTTCCTGGCAATACCGACAAGTTCAAACGCATCGTGATGCAAGTGCAAACAGCGCTGACTGCTTACGGTTATTATTCCGGTCTTATCGATGGCAAAGTTGGCCCAGCGTGCAAGACAGCACTGATCGCCATGCAAACCGATTACAAGCTGAAGGTCACGGGAACGATCACACCCGAAGTCCTGGATGCCTTCGGGATTGCAGCAAATTGATCCGCGAAATTTCTGTCGATCGCAAGAAAAGGTCTCTTCGATGAATAATCCTTTTGAACAGCAGCCATTTGAGGGCGCCGAGTTTGTCGACAATCCTGAACCGCGCTGCCCTTGCCTTCTGCTTCTGGACGTTTCCGGCTCGATGCGAGGCGCGCCGATCAAGGAGCTCAATGAGGCCCTGGTTCAGTTCAAGGATGAGCTCTATGCGGATTCACTGGCAGCCAAGCGGGTCGAAGTTGGTCTCGTCACATTCGGACCGGTGACCATCGTCAATGACTTCCAGAGCGTTCAGAACTGGTTCGTCCCTGAACTTTCATCTCAGGGCGACACGCCGATGGGAGAGGCGATCGAACAGGGCCTGCAGATGCTGCGCGATCGCAAGAATTCCTACCGACACAACGGCATTTCCTATTATCGGCCGTGGGTGTTCCTGATCACCGATGGGGCGCCTACCGACGCTTGGAAGGGCGCTGCCAACGCGGTCAAGGCCGGCGAGGCCGAGAAAGCCTTTCCCTTCTTTGCTGTCGGCGTTGAAGGTGCAAACATGGAGATCCTATCTCAAGTTGCTACCCGGCAGCCGCTTGCGCTCAAAGAACTCCGTTTCCGCGACCTTTTCTCTTGGCTGTCGAGCTCTCTGAGCTCGGTCTCTCAGTCCAACCCCGGCGACGCCGTGCCGTTGGCGAACCCCGCGGCACCGGACGGATGGGCGTCGATTTCATGATAGGGGAATGGCGATGGGCAGGTGCTCGTTCGATTGGCACCTCTCACCTGAAGAACGGCACCGTTTGCCAGGATTTCGCATGCGCAAAGGAGTTTTGGACGCCCGAAGGCCCGGTGATCGCTGCAGTTGTCTCCGATGGCGCTGGAAGCGCACTCCGCGCCCAAATCGGCTCCCGACTGGTATGTGTCTCCTTCCTCCGCGCATGCTATGGGTATTTTCGGCAGCATCCTCTTTCTGCGCTCAGCGAAGAGATAATCTGGGACTGGATTGACGGCGTTCGCGAAACTATCAATGCCAAGGCCGAAGCGACTTATCTGAGGCCGCGGGATTTCGCCGCCACTTTGGTCGCGCTCCTTGCCGGCCCCGAAAATACCATTATCGCCCACATTGGAGACGGGGCCGCTGTGGTAAAGCGCACGCAGTCCGACACGTGGGAAATCCCCTCCTGGCCTTATCAAGGAGAATACGCCTCTACCACCACGTTCGTGACCGATGATCCCCAGCCCCGATTGGCGATTTCCTTCATCGACAGCACCATCGATGAGTTCGCGGTATTCTCGGACGGTATCGAGCGTTTGGTGCTCGACCAGGTCGCGCAGATCCCACACGCACCCTTCTTCAACCGTATGGTCAGCCCGCTTCGGGCAACCGATATCGCCGGAGCAAATCGAGGTCTATCTCTCGCCCTTCGATCATACCTCGATAGCCCCAACGTTTGCGAGCGCACCGACGACGACAAGTCCCTGATCCTGGGTGTGCGATCATGACCGTCGTGATCTCCTCGGACGGTCGCCGACTGTCACTAGGCTCCCTCCTAGGCAAGGGGGGCGAAGGGGCGGTTCATCACATCGCCGAGGCCCCGAATCTCGCGGCGAAAATCTACAATCCGGGGAAAGCGAAAGAGCGATGCGGCAAAGTAGAAGCAATGGTCTCCGCCAGGCTTCACGCCAATTCCGAATACGTCGCCTACCCGATTGACCTTTTGAAATCCCAAAGCGGTGAGTTTCTCGGCTTTACGATGAAGAAGGTTACGGGCTTCAAGAGCGTGCACGATCTCTACGGCCCCGCTAGCAGAAAAACGGAATTCCCAACCGCCGATTCAAAATTCCTGCTGCGCGCGGCAATTAATCTCGCCAGCGCTGTGGCCAGCATTCACGCCAATGGCTGTGTGATTGGCGACATCAATCATTCAGGCATCCTGGTTTCGAACCAAGCGCTTGTCACACTTATCGACAGCGATTCCTTTCAATACCGAACATCGACCGCCCTTTATCGCTGCCTGGTGGGCGTTGCGGAATACACTTCGCCTGAACTTCAGGGCGCGCAGTTCGACAAGATCGACCGGAGCCCAAACCACGACAATTTCGGCCTTGCTGTCCTGCTCTTCCAACTCTTGTTTCTGGGGCGGCATCCGTTTGCCGGCCGTTATCTCGGCAAGGGGGACATGGACATCAAGACGGCGATCCGCGATGGAAGGTTTGCGTATAGTGAACGGCGGTCCGAGACGATGATGGAGCCGCCGCCACACGTTCCAGCCCTTACGGACTACGGCGCGGAGATCGGCAAGACCTTCGAAGCCGCCTTCCTGCCCACGAGCCGCCAATTGTCGTTTCGCCCGACCGCATCCGATTGGGTGACACGACTGAAAGCCGTCGAAACCAATCTTGCGACCTGCAGCGCTGACCGCTCGCACTCATATATCCGTTCATTGACGGGCTGCCCCTGGTGTAAACTTGAGCGTGCAATGGGCCGGTCTCTGTTTCCGGCGCAATATTCACCTTCAGCATCGGTCATGGATATCGGGCAGTTGCTGTCGGCGATCAGAGGAATACCTTCGCCTCCAGCGGCTCCCGATCCTGAGACAATCATCGCGCCGCCGCCCAATCTCCAGATTTCCGCAAAGGGACGTGCTGCTCGCACCGAACGATCCATTACCGTTGCAGCGGGACTATTGGCAGTTATCGTCGGCATCTATCTACTGCTGGAAGTTCAGGGGTTTTGGGGTTTGGTGCTCACAGCCGGTGCTGGATTCATGACATTCCGGTCGAATGATCTCAAAATTAAGTTCCAAAGTGAGCGCGCAAGCGCAAAGGCTGCCTGGGACGAGCAGCGGAAGATCTGGCTTGACCAAGCCGGACCGGAAAAGTTTGAGCGCCGGAAAAGCCATTACCTCACGCTGGCGAACACACATGCCGGCTTGCCGTCAAGGGAGCGGGAGAAACTCAATGTTCTTGAACAGAAGAAGCGCGAGCTTCAGCTGGTCAAACACATGGAGTCCCATCTCATCGATCGCGCGAAAATCCCTGGCGTCGGGCAAGGCAGGAAGGCGACCCTTGCTTCCTACGGATTTGAAAATGCATGGGATGTTCGGAACCAGACGGTAACGAGCGTCCCCGGCTTTGGCCCTTCCTTTGCTGGAAAGCTGGAGACATGGGCTCGCTCGGTCGAAAGAAAGTTTGTGTTCAACGCGTCCATCCCGACGGATCCACGGGCAATCCAAGAAGTGAAAGCTGAAATTGGAAGGCAGCGCGCGGAGATCGAGCGCGAACTAATAAACGGACCAGCAGAGTTACGTCGTCTGGCTGATGAAGCCGTCGCGATCCGAAAGATGCCACCAGCGCGGCTAGTCGACGCGTATACTCGACTGAAACAGGTAGAAATGGATATGAGTTAGCGACCGATGTCTGTTCCCTACCGCAACTTCTGGATCATTGTCGGGATGACCGCCGCAGCAGTCATCCTGGCGAACATGTCAGCAAAACCCAAGGCGAGCAGAACTGCAGGGTATTCCGGCGGATATCAACTAAGTCAGGTGAATACTTCTACATCGGTTACCACAGGGCCTATTGAGACGGGGAGCAAAAGAGAACCTGTGCAAACCCCGGCCTCAGCTTCGGATAACGAAACGAAGCAAACGCCTGCAGCCCAGAACCCTCCTCCGGAACGGGAATTTCGGAGTATCGACACGGATATCAAGATCGCTTTTGACGCTGCGGTTCAGGTCGCGTTGACAATGTCTCCTGATAAGAGGAGCGGCCAAAAGAAGAGCGATGATGACGGCGAGCCGTCACTTCCATCGCTTGAGACTAAAGAAATCAAGGTCATTCCGGAGGTTGCTACTGCGCCAGACGTGCCGACCACACCCAATCCCCCCAACGTCGAAAGCGCGAAAACAACCACTAATCTTAACATGAGAGAAGGGCCAGGCCCGCAATATGTGCTCGTGGAAACGCTTGCGACCGGCGTGTCGGTTGTAGTCATTGGGGCGGAGGCCGGATGGGTGCATATCCGACTGAAGGATTCAGGCCACGAGGGATGGGTGAATCCTCGGTACCTCGTACCAAACTGATAGCTCCGCGATCTCCGCCATTGACCGGTTCTGCTGGAGCTGATCCCCGCGGCACGGCAGTTTGTTGAAAATGTGCTGCTGCCGCAGCCAAGACGATTGATCGCGCGGCAATCGGTTATCTGGATCGTGAACATGTACCTCATCGCCCGCAACAAGGTTTGCAGGGAAAATCACCAGATTGGTTCCGCCAGCGTGGCGTAGTGACGGGAAGAGAAGCCCGCGAAGGCCGGCCGAAATGACTTCGTCGGAGAGCTTCCAGGACGGAGGTACTTTTTTGTCAATGCGCGCGATCTTTCGCCACGCACAGTCCCATTGAGCCCAAGCAGCGTCCCAATCAAGCGGATCGAAGCCTTCCGACAGATCGGCGACATCGCTGAGCGTGACCTTGTAGGCGGCAAGAGTAGCCGGCGGTGTGATGCTCGCGCCCTGTCGATATTCTTCAAGGGCGGTCTGTGGCGCAACGGAGAGATAGAGAGCTTCCACGCCGGGGCGATTGAAGCGTCCGCCATCTACGGCGGCACCGGCCCCGCTGGTCGGGAGAAACGCCCATTTCGGTGTCAGATAACGGTGAAAAACCTCGTTTGGGCCGATGCGAGTGATCTTCACCCGCGCGCTCCGTTCTCCAGGTCCCGGATATACGCAAGGACAGCCTCGATCTCACCATCGGCAACAAGCTCTGCGGCTGTGCGATGACCATAATCGGCAATCGGTTCGTTCCGATACCAATAGATTGCCTTCTGAAGATCGCCCGTCAGTTCGGCCGCTGCAGAGATGGCCTTTATCATTTCCCGCATCCTGCCCTGCAGGCGCTCGGAGGAGGGATTGCGCAGGGTGTTGCGATGAACGCCGGTCAATTCTGCAAGATTCGCGACCTTGACGCCGAGCGCCTTCGACAGGCGAGACGGCGAGATATAGGGCGTGCGCGGCTCCTGAAGGCTATCGACAAAGCCGGAAACAACTGCATAGGAATGTGCTGCCTGAGCCTGTGCCATAGCTACTCTCCACTCATCTCAAAGCACAATATATGCACATTTTTGCGCACATCAAGTCCTTTCGAAAGCGCCGTCCCTTTGGTTGATAAAAGACGGCTGTTGATTTGCACTGAGAGCTGACCCCGGATTGGAGTGAACCCCTCGGGCTGGACCACGGGACACGGAAGAACTGATACGGTCTGCGGGCCTCAATCGGAGAAGGCTCATGAAGTCCCGAGGTCCATATCGACGGCATTCGACGCCGTTCAAATTGCAGCTGTGCCAAGATATCCGAAACGGCGTCATTGGACGGCGCGATGCGCAGCGCACCTACGGCGTTTCGGCTAACCTCATCCAGTTGTGGGCTGACGCAGTTCGATCGGAGCGAATTGAACGATGAAGAGGCCGAAGCCAGCGTCATCGCCGAATACGAGGCACATATCGCGGCGCTTGAGCGCAAGGTCGGCCAGCTCACGATGGAACTGGACCTGGTTAAAAAAACACCGCGCCCGCCGATCGCCGGCGACAGCGGGAACTCCTCCATCATCACCGGTCCTCGGCCTGTTCTATCCGACGGGGGTGCAAAATGATCGATCTCCCGAGAAGCAGCTATTATTACCGATCAACTGCGAGAGCGTTGAACCTTGGGGATGCGGAACTCGTTGCAATCATCGAGGACATCCAGGACGAGCTGCCCTGCTACGGATATCGACGCGTAACGCACGAGCTTCAGCGAAGAGGCCACTTGGTCAACCACAAGCGTGTCGCCCGCGTCATGCGGGCCAACGGCCTCGGGATCAAGCCTCGCAAGCGGTATGTTCGCACGACGGATAGCAACCACGATTCACCGATCTACCCGAACCTTTATCGCAATGTGATCCCGTCGCGGCCTGACATGGTTTGGGTGGCAGACTTCACATACATCCGCATAGCCGTCGGCTTTTGCTATCTGCCCAATACGCGAGTGAGACCTATCGACGAGCGCTCGATGCCGCCGGTATGCAGGGTTCCATGAGCGCCGTCGGCAACCCTTATCACAATGCTCAGGCAGAAAGCTTCATGAAAACCCTGAAAGTTGAGGACGTCTACATCGCCGGCTACGAGACATTCGCGGATGTGGCCGAACGCTTTCCCAGGTTCATTGAGAGCCCGTCCGAGAATAGGGTTGAGTGATCGGGCTGATGATGATTCCAAGAAGGTGTCTGAAGCCTGAATGGAAGC